>JACNIG010000020.1 GCA_014383215.1 Candidatus Desulfatibia vada
CGGCAAAGCCATGATCCCGGTTTATCGGGAACGGAAGGTTGAAAAGGATTGGTGAGCAATGGAGCGCTGCGCTTTATGAGCACTGCGTTTGAGGAGCGGCCCTTCGGGCCTTGAGGGATAAAAGGACGGGTCTCAATAATGGAGCGCTGTGCTATATGAGCGCTACGCTTGATGAGCGTCCCTTCGGGCCTTGAGGGATAAAAGGACGGGTTCCAACAATGGACGCTTTATGAGCACTGCGTTTGAGGAGCGGTCCTTCGGGCCTTGAGGTTGGAGGCTGGTAAACTTTTCACCATATGATCCCGCAGTCTGTGTTGCGGGAGTTTTATAAAATCGTAACACGATTTTATTGGGTTTAATGAAAAAGATATCTTTGGTAATAATCTTGATTTTTGCGTTTCCGGTATGGGTCCGTGCCGCGGATATCCGGGCTGTTGTCGACCGGACGCATGCTGCTATGGGAGAGTCGGTTATCCTGACGGTGACCGTAAGCGGCGGTGATGCCGAGGTAGATGTCTCCGCAATCCGGGACTTTGAGGTTATTGCCAGGGGTACCAGTACCAGTGTCAGCATCGTTAACGGCAGCATGTCACGTGAGGTACGTTATAATTACGTGCTCATACCGCTGCGGGAAGGCCGCTTGGTTATTCCGCCGTTGACGGCCGTTTCCGCCGGCAAATCCCTCCAGACGCGGGCGATCGTCGTTCAGGTTTCAAGGCAGCCTCAAGCAGAGGCCGAGAGTAGCGATCTGTTTGTCCGCGCGCAAGTTTCAGAAGAAAACCCTTTTGAGGGCCAGCAGATTATCTACACTTTTAGGCTATACACCACGCTACGGCTTGCCAATGCCAAATTACAGAAACCCGATTTTTCAGGATTCACTTCCAAGGAAGTCGGCGATACTAAATCATATCAAAAGGTTATTAACGGACAGGAGTATACTGTTTCCGAGCTTTCCTATGTGCTGGTTCCGCTCAAATCCGGTATGGTGACGATTGATCCGGGTAGACTCAGCTGTGATGTTGTGCAGCGCAAGCAGCGACGCAGACGTTCACTTTTGGATTCGTTTTTTGACGATTCCTTTTTCGGACAGGCTGAACTGGAACCCAAAATATTAGCCACGGAAGCGTTTAGCATCAATGTCAGGCCGTTGCCGGCCTACAACGGGGATGTGAAATTTTCCGGTCTTGTGGGAGCATTCAAGATCCAGGCCGGGCTTGAAAATACTGAAATACAAGTTGGGGAATCGACAACGTTGGCTATTATTGTCGAAGGCAGCGGCAATATTATGGATGCACTGCCGCCGGAAGTCGCTGTACCTGATGCCTTTAAGATTTATGCCGACAATCCTGAAGAGCATATCAATGTGGATGGATCGGGCTTTTCCGGAAAAAAGGTCTTTCGCACGGCTCTTGTGGCTGTCAAACCCGGAATTTATACGATAGAGCCGGTTCAAATCAGCTATTTTGATGTTTCAAAAGGTGCATACCAGACACTTTCCACCCGGCCGTATACCCTGACGACCAATCCGTCTGCCGAGAAAGAGAAGATGGAAAATTTCAGCGCTCCTGCTGTTCAGGAACAGCTCAGGCTTAAAAAGAAAAAGGTTGAGTTTACCGGTCGCGACATTCTGCCTTTGAAAGAAGATCTGGATGTGTTGGAAAGCCATACATCTATGAATTTGTCCCGATTCATTATTATGCTGGCAGCACCGTTTCTGCTTTACCTGGCAGGATTGGCTGCATTTAAATTCAGCCGAAAACGTGATGATCCTGCCGGCATTATGGCGCAAAGGGCTGAGAATGCATTAAAAAAGGCCCACAAGGTCGAGGTCTCCCAGGAAGAATTTCTGGCTAATCTTTACCGGGCACTTGTTGCAGCGATTTTGGCGACCGCCGGCACTAAGGGCGAGTCTCTGACGTATGCCGAGGCTGAGGAGATCCTTTGCCGCAGCGGGCACTCTGATGCGACCGGTACCCAGGCGGCCGAATTATTGAAAAAAATTGAATCAGCCAGGTACGGCGGGTTAAGCCTGAACTCAGCCGTTAAATCGGATCTTTTGCATAAGACCAATCAGCTTGTCAGGAGCTTATTGCGATGATGATTCTAAAACGTAGCATCTGGAGCCTGCTGCTGGTAGCTTTTTTGGCAGCCCCGATTAAGGCCGATGAGTTGACGCGTGCATTTCTTGATGGTGCTAAAAACTATGACGCCGGAAACTATGACGCGGCAATTGCCGAGTTTTCCAAAATCATCGCTGTTGGTATTAAAAACGGTAAGCTGTTTTATAATATCGGCAATGCTTATTTAAAAAGCGGCGATCTTGGAAACGCTATGTTATGGTACGAACGTGCCTTAAAACTGAGGCCAAACGATCCTGATTTAAAATTTAACCACCAGTATGCCCTGACACTGGTAAAAGATGCGAAGGAAGACAACCGTGGACCCATACTTAAAGTGTTGTTTTTCTGGCAACATTTCCTCAGTGCCGCCACCGTTCAATGGACGGCCTTGACCCTCAATTTATTGTTCTGGCTTATTTTAGCGCTGCAGGCCTTGAGGCGCAAAAGAACATTGCAGCTTCCGCGTTATGTGGTTTTGGTTTTGACCGTCGTATTTACTTTAACGGTATTTTATAACCATTATACGTCCAATTACGTTAAACATGCTGTTATTCTTGCAGATAAAATATCGGTTCGATCCGGGCTAACCCAAGATTCTACCGAACTTTTTGTGCTGCATGCCGGCAGTAAGGTAAAAATTGATAAAGACAACAAAGATTTTTATAGAATTTATTTTTCAGATGGCAAGATCGGCTGGTTGAGACAATCTGATGTTGGGGTCATTTAACATAACAGTTCAGCCACGGAGGCACAAAGACACCCCGGTTAAATAGCTTTCAGATTTAACGGGGCAGGCAAAGAAGGGTATGAATTATAAACCTTAATGATTCAGTTTTATTGGTTAAATTAGTTCCATTG
>JACNIG010000315.1 GCA_014383215.1 Candidatus Desulfatibia vada
TCCAGTATCAGCTTGTTAAATGGCACAGGTGGTTAAAGTTTTAATATATCCTGTTGGTTCCGGCTTGTCCGGGTTGGGAATGAAGATGGTAACGAACAAATCAATGCAACTGTTTAACGGCCGTGGAAGACTTTCTCAAAAAGACCCGATGATAGAGCGCTTTTTAGAAAACTGGTCGGTTTTCAACGAGAGTTTGATCGGGAGAATTGGTTTGGCGTTGCTGGCCGTTTTTGCGTTGATGGCCCTTTTCAGCTTCTTTACACCGCTGATCGATCCCATGTACCATCCCATGACCGGCGTAGACCCTCAAATTTCCAATTCCACAGGACCGAGCTGGCGCCACTGGCTGGGCACGGACTTTATCGGGCGCGATATTCTGTGCCAGCTTTTAGCCGGTGCCCGCATTGCATTCATGGTCGGAATTTCAGCAGCCTTTATGAGCATCGTTTTAGGCACAATCATCGGCATGATCGCCGGCTATGCCGGTCATACTGTAGATACCCTACTCATGCGTCTGGCAGATATGATTATGGTAATGCCGACACTGTTGGTGGTACTGATTTTATCTTCCCTGTTCGGGCAGTTGAATATCTGGACGATCGTTTTGCTTATTGCTTTGTTTCGCTGGCCGGGAGTTTCGCGTGTCATCAGGGCCCAAACCCTTACCTTAAAGCAGCGGCCGTTTATTGAGGCCGCCAAGGTGGCCGGGGTGTCTCATTTTCGAATTATTTTCCGCCACATCATGCCCAATGTGCTGCCGTTGTCTTTGTTGTACATGACGTTTCGCGTTACTTCGGCCATTATCATTGAGGCCGCGCTGGCGTTTTTAGGATTCGGAGATCCGGGTACCGTCAGCTGGGGCATGATGCTTCAATGGGTATGGAAAACCGGACACATGTTTCAGGCCCCCTATTGGCTGCTGCCTCCCGGCATTTGTATTTCCCTGCTGACGCTTTCCTTTTATATGCTGGGCCGCGCCATGGAGGAAGTTATAGACCCGCGGCTGAGGGAGGAAGGAGAAATCGAATAGGATGACACTGCTGGCGGTTGATAACTTATGCGTCGGGTATCAGACCCGCAAGGGCTTTATAAAAGCGGTAGAGGGGGTTTCCTTTGTTCTGAAGCGGGGCAGGGCTTTAGGTTTTGTGGGTGAATCGGGATGTGGGAAAACAACGGTCGGTATGGCCTTGATGAGGCTTTTGCCTGACAATGCATCCATCCGACAAGGGAGCATCATCTTCGAGGGTCAAGAGCTGCTGGCAATGCCGGATGCACAACTGCGTCAAATCCGGTGGAAAAAAATAGCGATGATTTTTCAGGCGGCGATGAATGCCTTAAATCCGATACACCGTGTCAACGATCAAATTGCTGAAGCCATTTTAGCCCATGATCCTTTGGCAACCAAGGCAGCGGCCATGAAGCAGGTTGAAGACCTGTTTTCTCTGGTGGACATACCTGCAGACCGCATGAGAGACTATCCCCATCAATACAGCGGCGGTATGAAACAGCGCGCCGTTATTGCCATGGCATTAGCCTGCCGTCCCGCGCTGATTATTGCCGATGAACCGACGACCGCCTTGGACGTGATCGTGCAGGATCAGATTTTGAGTGCCGTCAAGAAATTTCAAAAGCAAATGAATATCAGCCTTATTTTCATATCCCACGATATCGCTGTTGTGGCGGATGTTTGTGATGACATAGGTGTTATGTATGCCGGCCAGCTGGTGGAGTATGGCCGCAGGGAAGAGGTTTTTGAAGCGCCCGTGCATCCGTATACCAAAGCGCTGCTGGCATCATACCTCACGCTGGACGGTGACGTTGCGCAACCGATGCCGTTTACAGGCGTAACCCTAAACCTCATTGACCCGCCGCCAGGATGCCGCTTTTGCGACCGCTGTCCGCTGTCCGATGCTGCTTGCAGTTTAAGTGTTCCGGAGTATGCTGAAATTACACCGACCCACAAGGCGCTATGCTTTCGCTGCAAATAAAGAAGGATTAAATAAATGCAGGACATCACAAGCGAGATCCTCCGAATAGAGCAGCTGTATAAAGTGTTTAAATCGGGAAGGTCTTTTTTAGGGAGCGCTCAAAAAGAGGTGGTTGCGCTTAACCGGATATCTCTAAGCATCAACAAAGGTGAAATTTTCGGGCTGGTCGGCGAAAGCGGCAGCGGCAAAACCACTACCGGCCGTCTCATCGTAAAACTGGAAGAACCGGACGATGGGAAAATGCTATTCGACGGCAGAGACATTACCAGAATCAAAGGCAAGGCCCTCAAAGGATTTCGCCGCAAAGTGCAGATGATTTTCCAGGACCCCTACCAGTCTTTAAACCCTTATTTTTCTCTGTATGATACTATTTCAGAGCCGCTGCTCGTCCACAACATCGGAGATATCAGGGCCCGCAAGGATGTGGTCCGGCAGGTTATGACATCGGTAGGCCTGGCGCCTGCGGATGACTTCTTTTATCGATATCCGCATCAGCTGAGCGGTGGACAGCGCCAGCGGGTGGCCATTGCGCGGACCATGGTGTTAAAACCGGAATTTGTTATTGCGGATGAGCCTACGTCGATGCTCGATGCCACTATATCGATACAAATTTTTAACATCTTAGCTGAAATACGAAAAAAACATAACGTAACTTTCCTTTTTATCACCCACAGCTTGGCAGCTGCCCGCTACCTGTGCGATCGCATTGCTGTGATCTATAGAGGCGAGTTGGTGGAGACAGGATCGGCTGAGGATATTATTCAGAGTCCGCAACATCCGTATACCCAGGCCCTTATTGAAGCTCATCCCAGATTTCGATGTCCGTCACCCTGAATGGCCTCCGATTTAATGCCCGGGATAGGAAGCCTCTCGTATCCATTTTTCCAGGAGTTCTCTGTCTTTGTGGTCGATGGCGGTAATCTGAAGATGATGGACTGTACCGTCCTTGGTGTTTTCGACGGACAACACTTTGGCATAGATGTCTTCAAAACAGTGGGCCTCCACACAAAAATCGAAAACAAGCTTGATATCCGCCAGAGGCTTTAAAGGTGGGGTTACCGTTGCGGTAATCATATTATCACTCAACAGAATGGTTTCACCGGAAATGGCGCCGTCTACTATTTTTTTATCTTCCACTTTCCAGCAGCTGAAAGGTAGATTTAAGTGAGATTCCAATTTCACTTCAGCTATGACATCTAATTCAATATTATAAGGCGGTCCGATGGCTTTGACCAGGTAGGTTATCAACGGCTTTTTGATTCCTTTCATCATGATGGCCTGAGGCGCCTCAATGGTTACCAAATCCTTAACCAAATGATAGGTTGACTCTCCGATCATGACCTGACCGCCGACCGTGTTCGATTCTATGCGGGAGGCCGTATTCACGGCAGCGCCCACGACGCCGTATTTCATTCTTAATTCGGAACCAATATTTCCTACAATTACATTGCCGGTATTAATGCCGATGCCCATTTCAAGGTAAGGATACCCCTGGAGGGTGAACTCATTATTAAGATCAACCAAGGCGTTTTGCATGGCAAGGGCGCAGGCCACGGCACGTTGCGGGTCTGTATCACGTTTTTCAGGCACCCCGAACACCGCCATAATTGAATCGCCAATAATTTCATCGATAATACCGTCATAGTCCAAAATGATTTTGGACATGCGTTCAAGATATCGATTCAAAAGCTGTACTATCCGTTCCGGTTCCAGGGATTCCGAAAGGCTGGTGAAACCACGAATGTCCGACATCAAGATCGTAACGGTCTCCCGTCGGCCGCCGATTTTGTAGCCTCCGGGCGATTCCAGGATGCTGTCGACGATCTTTTTTGAAAGATAGCGACCGAACATGTCGCGGATAAAATTGGTTAAGCGCAAACGTTCTTCCGAGACTTTGAATATCGTCTCCAGCATTTCCTTGCGCGTGGCAATGATTTCTTGAATTTCGTCCGGCGGATCAGCCGGCATGTCGATGTATAGCTCAGTTGAATCGCTGTCTCTTAAACGCCGGTTAGAGGCAGAAATAGCTTCCAGGGGCAAAATTATTTTTTTATTAAGAAAGTGTCTGAAGGTGACCATGACGAACAAAATTATAATTGCAACCAGCAGGGTAATTCGCATGGAATACCAGAACAGGTCAACCGACTGTACATGGGGATCCGATATTACTCTGTAATAAAGAGACCATACCAGTAGAATTAATTCGATAATCAGAATGCGCCAAAAAATCCCCATTAAAAGGATTTTGCGGACACCCTTAGTTTTAATTTCGGCTGAATCTGCCTGCAGTGTGTTTTCTAGTTTGTCGTTCAATGCATACCTTTATCGAAGCGTTTGAAAAAAAACGCATTTATTGGAGCGCGATAACATTACTGGCCCACCGGAATTGTTTTGTTATAAACATTCTATTCTGAATAATCAATGTTATCCTTTCAAATCTTTTGCGCTTTGCTCAACAAAATCGATAACTTTTACTTCCAATTTGTCGTTATTCAGTTGGTTAATACGTGGTATTCCTCCGGGGTTGACACAGTTGATTTCAACCAGTTTATTACCGATGATATCGATACCGACAAAAAAAAGGCCGTCTAAAATTAATCTGTCTTTAATAACCCGGCAGATTTCTCTTTCTTTAGTTGTTATTTCATGACGATAAATCCTGCCGCCGGCATAAATGTTCGTTCGGAACTCTCCGGGAAGCGGTTTTCGTTTTATGGCGCCGAGAATCTCTCCGTTCAGCAAAAGAATTCTTACATCCCCCTCTTTCTTGACCACATCAAGGTATTCCTGAACCATGACGGGCTCCCTTGCCTGATAATCTTCATAACCTCTGACATAGTAATTAATCAGTGAATTTAAATTTTCCCGATCCTTGGTACTGACCTTGATCACCCCTTCTCCGCCAAACCGCTGTAACGGTTTAACAACCATGGCACCACCAAAATCATCGATGATTTTCATAAGCCTTTTCGGATCCCTGGACACATGGGTTTCCGGTATGATATCGGGAAAATTCAGTGCATACAGCTTGCTGTTTCCGGTACTCAGTCCATTGATGGAGTTAACCATGAACACCTTCTGATTTACCGGCGCCAAAAATTCCAAGGCCTGATAATTCACCGGCGGTTTTTTTCTAATAAACAGGACGTCCAACTCGGTAACGGTTTCAAATATGAGTCCCTTCTGTTTAAGGCAATTAATCACCGACCGCCAGTACTTTTTCATGGAAAGATTCAAAGGTACGGAAATGTTGCGCATTCTGGCCACAATCTCGCCTCGACGGATGTAGATATCATGCGGTTCTAAAAAATAAACCGTATGCCCGCGCTGGTTGCACTCATACATCAATTGACTTGTGGTCTTCATCGTCGGGTTGATTGACGCCAGAGGGTCCATTAGGAAAGCAATCTTCATTCAGTCTCCTTCTCCAACCCCACCCATATAATCAAAAGTGATGGAGGCGGTACCTGGTGGTATTTTTAGGTGTCAAGCTGCCAGTCGGGGTACAGCTCATCCCACTCTTCATAGATTCTGCCGGGGTCGCGGCGCAGATCAAGACGATTCGCTTTTTCGTAAGCAGCCGTGGCTTTCTTGAATTCTGTCTTGGAAATATTGCCCTGCTCAAGCAGCAACTTGGCCGCCTCGAAGGTCTCATCTACTTCTCGCGGGACCACTCTGACAGTACCGGCATCAAATGACTGCAAGAGCGTATTCCTGAGCGTTTTCGCTGCTTCACTTCTTTTTTGTCCTGGTTGGACCGTGGCGTTTCTACTGAGATAGAATACCCGCGAGCCATCCGATACCAGGCGTTGATTTTCTTCATCCCAGCTAACGTTAGACGGGACAATCAGGATGCCCCGCTTGGCAAGACTCTTGAAATTGATGGCAACCGATTCATACTTTGTATAAGACTCAGGGTATCCTTTCTGGCCTTGAGGTCCGCCGGGACCGATAACAAGAGCCAGGCTGATAGAAATTTGATCTTTGCGTACTTCCGGCTCCACTTCATCAAGGCGGTTTTCGAGGGTGGCAACAACCAGTTCGCCCAGATTCTTAAGTCGCCGGGCAACAACCTGCATCTCAGGCTCACCTGCCCGGATATTCATTTCGTAGACCAGGATGCCCACCGGCTTCCCGGTAACAGGATCTATCGATACGCGGCAGCCCGGATAAAGAATACACGGCCGCAGTACACCTTGTTTTTTCATCTCCTGGACAAACGGTTTAAAAATTTTGTCACCGACCATTTTAATAAGCTCAGGTGTTTCAGCGGGGTGCATACCGATGGCGCCCATACCACCGGTAACAGGGTTATTCTGGCTGGGAGGCCCTTCAAACCGCAAGGGATAATCCATGGCAGTGGGAAGAATGCGAAAGTTGCCTTTTCCGTCAACTAAAGTGGTAAAGCTGATCTCGATCTCGGACTTCCAGGCTTCAATCAAGAGCGGCCATTGATTGTCTCCGTACAGCTTGTCGTAGTTTTGGCTGTAATCTTTATGCAGTCTACGCCATACATCGAGAATATCTTCAACCCGGAAAATAGGCCGGGAGCCTTTGCCGCCGGCACTGTAAGGATATTTTAAAACTGCTCCGCCGTGTTGGCGGATGAACTCAGTGACCACCGTTTTGACTTGCTGAAGGTCTTTAGCATCGACCACCTTGAAAGGCGCAACCGGCACACCGGCCCTTTGCATCCATTCCTTAGCTTTAACCTTGTCACCTTCAATGAAAGCTGCTTCTTTGGTCAAGCCAATGACCTTGTCACCGTAACCCGCTTCGATAAGTTGATTGACAAGACCTTCATAAATCAGATCTTCGGGCATGATCACAACACAGTCAATTTCGCCGTCTTGAAATGCCTTTATGATGACAGAACTGTATTCTGCGACAGTCTTTCCTTTTACAGGGAATATTTTCAAAGACCATTGTTTCTCTCCCCTGACGGCGTCCATTACAGGTCCCATACCGGTCATCCCTTTGATTATAGCACCAACAAACTTATCACTTTCAACGGTCGATACGGTATAGGCACACATACAGGTGCGCCCATCTGGTCCAACAAATCCGATTGTCTTCTTTGCCATAACATTTCTCCCTTCTACGAGACCTTTGCAAAACGCTTTTTTACATGAGTGTTTAAAATTGGTGTTTGGTATTTGGTGTTAACTCAATTGAGCGAAAACGCTCTATCGGGTGTCCGTTGTCCTTTGTCCGTCGTCCGTTGCTAAGGCAATAAGAAGCGAGATTATATTTCAACTACAGGTGAAACACAAAATGAGGCCCTAAGAACCTGTAAAACCACTGACTACGGACAACTGACCACAGACGCCTAATCGAGTTTTGACTCGATTAGGGTGTTAGTATTTGGCATTAGGGCCTTGCCGGTATAGCCAGACTAAGATATTTGTCATTCTCTGTAAACATCAACCTCTTTGTTACCATCATTTCTAAAAACTGCAAGATTTTATCCTGCGGTATTCCTGGAAAACGACCTTTTATACTTTTAATGGAGCGGTGGTGCTCACAGAAAAGATAAATGGCCCTGGACGTTTCCTCCAGGCGGTGGGTTAAGTTTTCGGCCCCGATCCGTTTCTGGCGGATTATCAAAAACTGCCGACCGTCTCGATAGCTGAGAATATGCCCGGATGCAGGATTTTGGTGCAATTCGGCATACGCTTCTTTCCAGTTTTCGAGCTTTTTTTTAACCGGCTGCCAAAGTTTTTTTTGACGCACGAGGTCACCACGATAAGCTTGAATGGTAAACTGCATGGCCCTGTTTATTGCCGGTCCGAATATGGCGGCATAATTGGGATGGTTGAAGACCGCTTTCAATCCGAATGCTTTAGAATGCTGCCACACCGGGCTCCCGAGGCCGAGCCAGAATTGCACGGGCTTTAAAGGGCGAAAGGGCAGCGCAAAGTCCAGGCACCGCAGCGTCGCGGCCACATCTTCGTCGTTGCTGCCGGGAAAACAGAGTATCAGATTCGATTTATTGACAATACCCAGGGCTTCACAGTGTTTCATGACCTCGAGATTCTCAATGGCTGTAGTACCCTTGTTGAGCCGGTTTAAAAGCCGTGTGCTGAGAGCCTCAATACCGATCTGGACCTCCACCGTCCCTGTTGCCCTCACGGCCGCTAAAAGGCGCTTTGGTGTAGAAGCCCGGATCTCTCCGAACAGGTGCAAATCTTTTCCCAGCCTGCTGATCCGCGCAAAAATTTCGCCGGAGTTTTTCAACGGCAGCATGTTATCCATAAAAGCCACTGAGAGGGTTTTGTACTTACTAACAAGCTTGTCGATATCAGAGACCGCCTCTGAAGCTTTTTTTGAGCGGTATCCATCCCACTGCAGGTTGAGATTGCAAAAGGCACATCCGGTAAAGCCGGCGGTGTCGTGTGACTTTCGCCACCAGCAGCCTCTCGACAGTTCCACAGGTAGAGTTGGGAAAAAGGTTTTTTGCGGACCCAAAGATTCAAGCAGTTCAAAATATTCATCATAATCCGGGCATTTAAGAGCGGTCAAATCCTCCATCTGGTTGAACGTCACCGGCATATTTTCTTGCGCGGATTTGGCGGTGACGATCCCCGGGACAGGCGGTATGTCCTGCATGCGCCGGGAGTGATTTAAATGATGAACCAGGCGGCCCAAGGGTATCTCACCTTCACCGTTGATGACAAAATCTATTTCGGGGAACATCTCAAAAATATTTTCGATCGATTCTCCGGCGAACATAGAGCCGCCGACCACGATTGTCAGATGCGGAAACCGTTTTTTCATCTGTTTGATAAAGTAGAGGGAAGCGGTGAACTGGCAGGTGCATATTGAAAAACCTGCAAACCCGTATTCTCCCCAGTTGGTGCTGTTGATAAAGGTTTTTGAGACTGTCTCGACCTGAGCGATGAGTTTCTCAAAGGCGACTTTGCGCAATGAGGATTGGCGGGCAGCCTGCTGCTGAAAAACCTTTTTGATGGATTCGAGACGTTCCGGGTATAAGAGGGCGCCGTAAACGGTTTCCGCCAGCCATGTGCGCTGAGAGACGGCCTGATAAATTTGATAACCACAAGTTGCAGCGATCTTCAAATAAACGTGATGGGCATCGACCTGCAAGTCCGGAAACTGTGATTTAAGATAGGACTTCAGCGTACCGATTTGAATTGAAGGGCGGTTAAAAAGAGGCCAGGGGGCGGAGATGAGAACAATTTTATCCAACAATCCAGAATGTTTGCCGCTTGTATCCACGCTTAATTAATTAGCCTTTCATTTTTAGTTGACATTTTTATTAAATTCTGGCCCATTGCTTTGTGGATTTAACTGATCCTAACCCGGATTCCTAATAACATAAATATGGTGAATATTACAAAATTATAATTCAGCCGAACCCACAAATTCTTATGATGATACTAACACCTAAGCTGATCGGTTCTGGGTTCAGGGTTCTAGGTTCAAGGGTTATAACATTTTGACATTACTTAACGTTACAATTCGATGCCAGGATTGGTCTCCTACACCTATTGGGTGAAAACTACTTGCCGCCCCTATTGAGGCGTAACTCTTTTGAAATGAGCCTGTTAGGGCTCATCAACCCGGAACTTTAAACGTTGAACCGCTTAACCCAGGTAACAATAAATTGCCGGACAAAAAAATAAGGCCGGCGGCAACCAGGAAACGTTAATGGACATTGAGGATCTTTACGATTTAATTCCGGATTTTATCTGTACTAAAGGATGTTATGAATGCTGCAAGAATTTTGGAGTGCCGTCCAGGACACAGGTTGAGGATGAACGTGTTAAAGCGTTTTTGCGGAAAAACTCAATGCAGCTCGGTGCAGCTATTGGAAACACCTGCCCGTACTTAAATGAAACCGGTTGCTCGATCTATCCTGCCAGGCCGCTGATCTGCCGCCTGTACGGCACATCACCGAACTACCGCTGCAAAATGGAGGTCGCACCGCTCAGGATGCTGCATGAAGATGAAGAAGCGGATATCTTCCATTTTTATCAGACCAACTTTTTCTAGTCTTTGGTTTTACCCTACTTGATCCGGTAGAGAGGCTCGTCTCCGGCCTTGCCCACCAACACAAGTTGGCCGCCACAATTTTGACAGACCAACAACTTGCTTAGCAGCTTCAATTCAACGTTGGCCGGATCCTCCAGAACAATGTCACCTTCGGCTATATGGGACGACATGCCGCATTGCTGGCACATGCATTCCATTTCTTGACTCATAAAAATTACCTCCTCATCCCGTATGTTCAAGGAACACCGCTGTTTTTAAGGTATTTCAGATCTAATACTTCAAATAAAGCAGATTCTTCTGAATAGATAGTCAAAGGTCTCGGTTTCGATTATTGCTGTATTAACTCATTCCGCATCCGGTTCCATCGAACCCAGTCGTTCAGATCCCTGGCGATGTCAAATCTGAACGGTTTTGCAGCTGTGCCGTCCGGCCGGATGTTAATCTGCTGCAAGGACTTAACAATATAGGTCCACTCTTCCATGGACACAGGATGGGGGCCCGCTACCGGCTGAGGTCCTGCAACCGGTGCCGGTTTTTCGAGCGTTGCTTTTGTTTTTTCTACTATAGTATCCTTGCGTTTGCTTACAACAACCTCTCCATCGTAAACTTTTAGTACAGCCGAATTGTCCTTGTTTACATTCATCCTGAAATCGGTACCGCGCACTCCGGCAACCGATGTCTTGGTGGTAATTGCAAAACGCCCTTTTGAACCGGAAAACTTAGGGACTTTGGCCCAGGTCTTGCCCAGGATAATGTTAATATTAACATCCTTTATTTTGGTTTTTTGATCATAAGCTACAGATTCAAGCACAAAAGTGGTCTTTTCATCAAAACGGATAAAACTATTATCCGGCAGTTTTATTTCAACTCTGGATTTAGTGCCGGTGGTGACACGATCCCCCTGGGCCAGCAGACTCTGCTTGGATAAAGTTTTGGGTTTTGTCACCCCTTTTTTGAATAGTAAAGCATCACCTTCAAGCAGTGTAACCACTGCTTTTCCTGCACCAATTTTAATCTTAACGGCTTTACTCCGGGCCGGCAGAGGATAAGATCCCAGGAGCAGAAATAATAGTATGGCCGGCAAAATTTTTTTGATAAAATTCATTTTAGTGTCCCGAAGTATTAAGGTCCGTTTACTTTTTACACAACCATTATAATGCGGCTATAATATCACAAAAGGATTAAAAATCAAATTCGTTAGAAAGAACAGACTTATTGCCAAAAGCTACCATCGTAAGCGATTACCGGTTGTCCAGCAAAACTATTAATATTATTGCAAAAGCTTCTGTTCTTTCTTTACGAACCTTTATATACGAGTTCATACGGTTTAAAATCTGATTATCCATTGAGCGGCCTTACAGCGAAAACTCCCCGCCCCCCAACTAAATATGAGCATAAATCTTCAATGGTTAATGACTGTTATCGTGAATATGCATCCGTTTCCCGTTGACAAACAATCAGGTGTTGTTCTATCGTATCAGATAGTTTCATGCCCTGTATCAAGACTTTGCCACGGTCATGCACACGGTGTTACGGGAAAGATAACCACAAATCAAGGAGGCGTTTTATTCTTCCTGCCATAAGCCTCAGTAAAAGAGACCTTAAATGGAACCCAAAACTTTCAATCAACCAGGAGTTTTCACCATGAAACAAATTCTACTCAGATTGCTCGTCCTTATGGTGTTTATGGCATCGGCGGCCTTTATGGGCTGTGCGCATGTGGATACCTCCACAGATCAAGCAATAGGAATAATAGCAACGAGTGAGGCTTTTAAAAGTTTCAAAGGAGAATTCGAAAATACCGAGTATTATAAGAAACACAAACCAAAATCTTTGGCGGTCCTCCCTTTCAAGGGTTTAGAGGCGAAAGACTATTCCATTGATTTCGAATCCGAAAACCCCGCCGGTGTTGTACGCAGGGGCATGTACAATCACATTGCTTCCCTGCCGTTCAAAGATCTGGAGCTTTATAACACCGACAAACTTCTCAAGAACGCCGGTTTTAAGGATGTCCGCCAAATCGAAGCCCTCATTGCCGAAAATCCAAAAAAACTTAGGAGCATTTTAGGGGTGGATGCTGCCGTTACCGGGCACGTAACCCACTTTGATCGGATATTCGTGGGCATTTATTCCCAGGTAGCCGTGGGTGTCGAGGTTAATATGTGGGATCTAAAGACCGGTAATCTTTTGTGGCGAGCCAAACACGTCTCCCGGGCGCACGCCGGTGGTATATCCGTCAGTCCCATCGGTCTTATCGTGGCCACTGTTGCTTCCGTCTGGAACCTGCGTGCCACCGAAATGCTGAGCCAGACAGACGATCTCTTCCGGGAGATTATCTCAACCATCGATTTGCCGGAATCAGAACGGGTTACCCAGGTATCCCCGCCGCGGATCGATATGTTTGCCGCCATGAATACCGGCAAGCCGTTTACGATCGGGAAAAAAGTCGCCTTTCGACTCATCGGCGACCCGAACAATTCGGCTTATGTGGATTTGGGCGATTTCAAAGCAGGCATCGAACTTACTCCCGTACCCGGCAATGTGAAGCAGGCATTGCAGACCGAGGTGCTGGAGGCCATCAAAAAGACCTACAAGGATACCGGGCATACGCTGACCCCGGAACTCCTTGCCGCCGTTAAAGAGGAGCTGGCTTCACGTGAAATTTATGAAGGCACATACACAGTGGAACCCGGAGAACAGTCTTACGGAATGATGGCTAAAGGATACCTGGTCAGTCCGGCAGGCACCCAGGGAACCGCCCTTGATGCTGCGAATATTGTGGACATTGACGGCCTTCCACCCCAGCCTGTCAAGGGTCTGAAAGCAGAATCTCTGGACAACAAGATAAAGTTGAGTTGGTCTCTGAGCCCTGAGGACGATCTGACCGGGTATGAAATATGGTTAAGCTCAACACCGCTTAGCGGCTACAGCCCGGTGGCAGAAAGCGAAAAGACTGAAGCTATCATTGAAGATTTGTCCAATTTTACAAAGGTTTACGTCCAGATCAGAGCTTTTGATAAGGCGGCCAATGCCGGCGATTTCAGCAAGTACATCGAAGCTGTACCCCTGCCAGAACCGGGTCTTTATGATCTGCCGCAGCCGGGGCCGGCCTTGAGCGGAATTGTCGCGGCGAAAATTCTGCTTGTGGCCGATAAAAATCCCTATACGGTGCTTTCCGATTTAACGATCACATCCGGCGGAGTGCTCTACATCGAGCCCGGTGTCAAAATTTTGTTTGCCCCGGATACGGCCCTAAAGGTAGCCGGCGGTGACTTTCTGGCTTACGGCATGGGCAGCAAGCCCATCCATTTTGCTCCACAAACAAGCACAAGTGAGCCTGGATCCTGGCAGGGAGTTATCCTGGAAAGTGCCAAGCGTTCCGTCCTGCGCCATGTAACCATTGAAGGGGCTGCAACCGGGCTGACCATAGACAACAGCGCTCCGTTTATCATTTCCGCCACCGTAACCCGCAGTTCCCAAGCCGGCCTTTATCTAAAGGATAATGCCAAACCGAATATCTCTTGTTCGAAATTTGTGGGCAACGAAGGCCAGGGTGCCATTGTGATCGAGGGCGAAGGCTTGGCACCGATAATTCGCAATAATGTATTCAAAGACAACCATCCGTTTCAGGTTCAAAGCTATACCCCCTTAGAGATTGATCTTACGGGCAACTACTGGGGCCGCTCCGATCCCGAAGAAGATTGGTTTCTGGGTGAAGTCGTGTGGAAACCGGCGCTGGCCAAACCGACCGCGCCCTGCCCGGTAAGATAAGACTAAATACAATGGAGGTACCTATGAAATCCGGTGTGAAATATAGATGGCTTGCCCTGATCGTTGCGGGCATACTTTTTTTCTGGCAACCCTGCCAGGCCCAGAACCCTGCGATGGAACGAGTAAAAGATCACGGAACCATTGACTGGGTCGGGCAAAAAGTCATTGCCAGAGGAATAGGAGCTCCTCCTCAAAAATATTATGGCAAACCCCAGGCCCGCCCACTGGCCCTGCGCGCCGCCATTACGGACGCTCGCCGCAACCTTTTGGAAGTTATCAAGGGCGTTCACATTGATTCTGTTACCCAGGTGTATAACTATATGGTTCGGGACGACACCATCGTTACCAGGGTCCAGGGTATTATTCAGAATTCAAGCGTGGATGACAAACAGTATATGTCCGATGGTACGGTGGAAGTGGTCATGAGTATGCCGCTTACGGGTCCATTAGGAGAGGAACTCATCAATATTGCGTCCCAGCCTCCGGGACCTGCCACCGGGGTGTTGCCCTCGCAAGAGGTGGACGCGCGTATCCGGCGATTGGAGGATCGCGTCAAAGCAATGGAAGACAAGCTGGCCGGGTTAAAACAGATAAATCACCAGCAGGAAGAGATGATTCTGTTCTTTAAACGGTTCGTGGAAGCCTGGATGGATTATACGGCCAGCCGTCCCATGATGATTCAGGCCGGTTACGCCTCGGAGGATAAACTTGCCAATCTGAATAAAAAATTCGATGATCAGGAAACCCGCCTTGCAGCACTTGCCTCCAAACTCGATAAGATGGCCGGTCGTTTGTCGAAGCTGGAGTCTGCAGCCCAACCTGCCCCCTCAATCGAGGCCGCTAAATCCAAAACCGAGGTTATCTACTCCGGCCTGGTGATCGACGCCCGGGACACAGGTTTTAGACCCTGTCTAAAGCCTGAAATTTTTGCCAAGGGAGAGTTGCTTTACCCCGGTGATTATATTGATATGCAAAAAGTGGTTCGCAAAGGCTATGTCCGCTATTATCGCCAAATCGGACGAGCACAGCAAAGCGAGCGCGTCGGCAAACTACCTTACACCATCAACGCCAAGGGAACCTGGAAGGGCGAGCGCAGCCTGGAAGTCGGCGGCAAAGCCTACAATACGCTAAAACCCATTATGGATGTTCCGGATGCCTTTCTGGCCACCGGCAAAGTGGTGATTGTCTTTTAACGCGTACCGGTGATTATTCTTTTCCACAAAATATTATCTGAAAAAATACGGTTCATAAAGGAAGGCACAAGGAGGTATTAT
>JACNIG010000467.1 GCA_014383215.1 Candidatus Desulfatibia vada
CCCACACCGGATTTGAAGTCCGGGAGCCTCACCAGTAAGCTGCGCACTTCCGCAATCTAAAAAAGCGATCCATATTTGTTTGGTATATAATGATATAATTTTGCAGTTTGTCAATGTTTTTTGATGAATTCGCGCTAAAACGAATTCACTATGATTTAGGTTTTATATTTTAAGTTGAGATTTTAATAGAGAACTGAAACACGTTCTTATGAATGGAGACAACAGATGATAAACAGTGAGAGGTTGGCGGAAATATTTATGCAGCTTGTAGAAATTGACAGCGTTTCAAAAGAGGAAGGCAAGATCGCTGTTTTAATCAAAGATATACTCGAATCATTGGGAGCGCGGACTTTTGTCGACGGTGCCGGCGAGAAGATCGGAAGCGATACAGGCAATCTGATAGCCAAATTCAAAGGCAACACCCAGGCGCCGCCGTTGCTTTTGAATGCTCACATGGATACGGTTGAGCCCGGCAGGGGCGTGCAGGCTGTTTTGAAAGACGGCATTTTTACCAGCGACGGGACAACTATCTTAGGGGCGGACGACAAGAGCGCTATTGCCATCATAATAGAAGTTGTCAGGATACTGAAGGAAAATGAACTGCCTTGCGGTCCCCTGGAGCTTGTTTTTACCGTGTGCGAGGAGACCGGTCTGTTGGGTGCCAAACATCTTGATTTCGATCTCATCTCCGCAACATACGGCTTTGCGCTGGATGCCACCGACACCGAGGGCATTGTCACCCGGGCACCTTCCGCCAACCGCCTTGAATTCAGAATCCACGGCAAGGATGCCCATGCCGGTGCCGCTCCTGAAAAAGGTATCAACGCGATTTTACTGGCGAGCAAAGCCATCGCTCCGCTTCAAATCGGTCGCATCGACCATGAAACCACCTGCAACATCGGTGTTGTTGAAGGAGGCACGGCCATCAACATTGTACCGAAACTTGTTACCGTTAAAGGTGAAGTCAGAAGCCATGATGAAGATAAGCTCGACAGAGTTACCGAAAAGATCGTATCGTCCTTTAAAGATGTCGTGGAAAATTACAGTGGCCCGGGTTCCGGAGACGGATTGCCCCGCCTGGAGTTGCAAGTGGAGAACGATTTCCGCCGCACCTTCATTCCCGACGATCATGCGGTAGTAACCCTTGCTTCCAGGGCGGCTGAAAACTTAGGGAAAAAAATGATTACCAAGAGATCGGGCGGCGGCGCCGATGCCAACGTTTTTTTTGAAAAGGGTATTATGACCGGGGTACTCGGCACCGGGATGCGTGATATGCATACGGTGCGTGAATCGGTGCGGCTGGACGACATGGTTCAGGCCACCGAACTGCTGCTGGAGATTATCAGGCTCCACACATCAGAAGGAGGAGCACCCGCCTGAAAGGGCTTGAGGAGCACCCGTCTAAACGGGCTTGAGGACCGGCCCTCCGGGCCTTGAGGATCGATGGGAGCAGTTCTTTCAGGCCTAAAGCGAAGCGCTCTTCAAACGAAGTGCTCCTCGAGCAAAGCGCTCTTTTGATAGCCATAACTAAAATATAGGATAGCATAAACCATGATTGCATATTTTGACTGTTTCAGCGGTATCAGCGGGGACATGACCCTGGGGGCCTTTATAGATCTCGGGGTTCCTGTTGAGTGGCTTAAGGAGAGCCTGGAAAGCATTCCAATAAGCGGTTTCGATTTGGCAGTAACCGGTGTGTCCCGCAACGGTATCCATGCTAAACGCGTTCAGGTTGATGCTGAGGATGACGCCCAATCAAGGCACTATGCCGACATACGATCTTTGATTGAAAAAAGTCCCCTGCCAACCAATGTTAAGCAAACAAGTTTAGACATCTTTGAAAAGATTGCAGTAGCCGAAGCCGCAATTCACGATTGTCCCATAGAAAAGGTGCATTTCCATGAAGTCGGCGGCCTTGACGCCATCGTTGATATTGTGGGTACTGTGCTGTGTGTCGATTACCTTAAGCTGCGGCAGATCTTTGCCTCAAGAATTCCTTTGGGCAACGGGTTTGTATCCTGCAGCCATGGGACCTTGCCGGTTCCGGCTCCGGCCACCTTAAAGATCCTTAAAGGCGTGCCGGTTTACGGCACCGATATCCCCCATGAGTTGGTGACGCCCACGGGCGCCGCCATCATCTCCGTCCTGGCGGAATCTTTTGGCAAGATGCCGGATATGATAATCGAAAAAAGCGGTTATGGAGCCGGAAAACGTGACCTTGAATCGATTCCGAATCTTTTAAGGATTGTTACCGGAACTGCGGCGGATCATCAGACAGGCCGCCGGCAAGACTCGATTGTGATGGTGGAAACATGCATTGATGATATGAACCCGGAAGTTTTCTCCTTTCTGATGGAGCGCCTTTTTGACGAAGGGGCGCTCGATGTCTACTGGGTGCCCGTCTTCATGAAGAAAAATCGGCCCGGTACCATGGTACAGGTATTGTGCCGCGAAAACCGCAAAGAGGCTGTCATTGACTGCATCCTGTCCGAGACCACTTCATCGGGCGTGAGGTTTTACGATGTCGGCCGGCGCACCCTTGCGCGCGAACAAATCACAGTAGACACAATTTACGGCAGTCTGCAGGTAAAACGCATCATTGGCCCGGACGGGAGCGCCCGGATAGTTCCTGAGTATGAAGTTTGCAAGAAAATCGCGCGTGAAAGAAACATCCCCATAAGGATTGTATACGACTCCATCATAACATCGCTCAACAAATGAAACCGTAAGCGATTTCCTTGACGTCCTAAAAAACATTACGACAGTTAACCATGAGAGTAACAGATAACCACAACACATCGTTTCTCGGCAAGCGATGTGATGTTCATATTTATGGGAATCGCTATAAATAACCAAAGTGTCGTGTCAGTTTTTATTCTTTTCAACAGGACCGAACTTTTCCGGGTCAACTTTATGAATAATTCCTGCGTACGGAAAGTTAGCGATATCGCGTGGTTTTACTCCCCGCAAGTATTCAACTTTCCATCCATTTTGCGTAAAGACTTTTAAAGAGTTGAACCGCCATAACTGATTGTCGCGCACCAAAAAAATTCGATCAATTATTTTGGGAACATACTCGTTCAATGTTTCAATTTGCATATAACTTTCCGGGAATATACGATGAATTTGCTTGGGGCCATACTTTACCAATATCCCTCCCTGGGGTTTTGGAGGAATGAGTCGCTCTATTGCAGGCGCAAGTGCTTTAGCGATAACTTCATGTCCGGTCTGCAATTGATGTCCATCCGACCTTGGGTAGAGGGGGGTGCTTTTTAAGGCGGCATCTTGTAAAGGCTTGAGCAGGTCAACGTAAACGGTGTGGGGAATTTGGCCGATTTGCGAGGCTAAATTCAGCAAGTTTTTTTGTTCATCCCGAATCAGTTTCAAATATTCAACCGGGGGAGCAAGTCCGTCTCTTTGTATTTTTTGGGCATACACCAGTTCTTTCGTCGGTATGATCGTAAAGACGATTTTAGTATTTAGATTTTGGGAGGATGCACTGATTTGGCGGGCTACTTCCGCCATGATAGCGTAGCCCGCATGAACTGTAGGATGATCACGATTCGATGCGTGCCGGACTTTTGGTGTAAAAAAGGTGATCAAACCGTCGTTGAATACTGCTTTCCACCATTCCGATTTCGGCGGCGGGTATTTTACCTTGGGTGCATCGGATGCGCTGATATTCGGGTTCGGACGAAAAAAGGCCCATTGTTTATTGCCATAGACACGCACAAAGGACTCAAGTGGATCATTGCCGGTGTAGAAGGCGACAATAACGACCCGCGGGTCAAGCATCAAGCTTTTATAAAAAATGTCATAATACTCTGGTGCGGACCATCCGCCTACTGCCATGCTGTAAAGCTCAGACGCTTTATTTGCCAAACTGGATTCCAACTGGCTGGGCCAGTTTTTTTCAAGCACGGTATGAATGCCGTATGTCTGGCTGTCTCCAATGGTTATAATGTCGGCAACATTAGGAATGAATCGATTGCGAAAACCGAGAATGTCGTGGGGTCCCATGTTTCCAATATCAGGATAGAGCGGTTTTGCCCGGATAACATAGGGGTCTTTGATGATGAAATCTTTGGTTTTATAATCAGCGGTTCTAAAGACCCCATCAAAAAAGGGCGGAACCTCTTCGGCTACCCGAACCAATTGTAAATCAACAGGGATGCCAAGTAATTGCGGTGCAAACCAACGGATAAGTCCGAGAACCGCAACTGTCGTTAGCAGGGCACAGACCATAAACATGAACCATTCTTTTTTCATTATAGTTATATCCAGTCGGTGAATGATTATCATAGTTTACGCCATACCCCATGGGATTACAAGTACCGTTTGGTTTGGATCCCAATATATCGAAAAAGCCATTTAACAGGAATCTTAGAAAATATCTTCAGAAAATTTAAAACAGAAAAACATCTATAGCGATTCTCATAAATATGTTCCGTTTAATTATGTTAAGTTGTTGGCATGTTAAGTGATTCTATGAAATCGCAAAGCGATTTCATTGCTTGACAAATACCATGCCAGATAATAGAGACAGGGCATGAATTTCAAACAGAAAGCGGTCATGTTCCTGGCGACCGGCTGTTTTATCGGGAACATCTCCTTTGCTCCCGGTACATTTGGTTCCATCCTGGGGCTTCCGCTTTGCTTTCTTTTATCTAAAACCGATCTGCCGGTTGCTGTTCTGCTGGCTGTATTATTTATTTTCTTTGCTATTCTGATATCCCAAGAGGCTGAGAAACTTTTAGGGGAAAAAGATCCCGGCGCTATTGTTGTTGATGAAATCGCAGGCATTGTGGTAACGTTAACAGGTTTGCCTTTTAATCTGTTTTTCGCGGCAGCGGGGTTTATCATTTTCAGGATTCTGGATATCTTTAAGCCTTATCCGATTCGCCTGCTGGAAAAACACTTATCAGGAGGTGCCGGCATTGTCCTGGACGATGTGGCGGCCGGCATTTTAAGTAATCTTGTTTTAAGAGCTATATTATTGATGAATTCGTAAAAAGCTGAATTCATCAGGTATTTGGTGTTTAGTATTTAGTATTTTGTTTGAAATATATGATAATATCCCAGCTTGTTAGGTACTAAACACAAAACACTAAATACAAAACACTCTCGGCAAAAAGGTGCTGTAGAAAATTGAGCTCAAAAAATATATCAGAAAACGAAAAGCAAACCCCCAAAAAAAGCGCTTTGCGCGAAAACATCGAAGCCATCCTGCTGGCGATCGTACTGGCCCTGTTTATTCGTACCTTTATCGTACAGGCCTTTAAAATTCCCTCGGGTTCCATGAAAGAGACACTTCTGATCGGTGATCACATCCTGGTGAATAAGTTTCTTTACGGGGTCAAGCTGCCGTTTGTGTCAGCGACAATCATTTCATACAAAGAACCTCAACGGGGAGATATCGTGGTATTTAAGTTCCCGGAGGATCCCGACAAGGACTTTATTAAACGAGTTGTCGGCGTTGCCGGAGACGTAGTTGAATCCCGCGATAAAAAAATCTTTGTCAATCACGAACCTTTAAATCACGATTTTGGGATACATAAAGATTCCCGCATTGTTCCGGGAAATATCCAGCCCAGAGACAACTTCGGGCCGCGGGAGGTGCCCGAAAATTCACTTTTTGTGATGGGAGACAATCGCGACCACAGTTATGACAGCAGGTTCTGGGGCTTCGTGAATTTAAAAGCTGTAAGGGGAAAAGCGTTTTTGATCTATTGGTCCTGGGACAAAAGCAATTTCGGGGTCAGGTGGAAAAGAATCGGACAAATGCTTAAGTAAAGCGGGTGTGTTATGAAGTTTGCAAGTAAAAACATTCTGGATATGGAGTCCCTTTCTGTTGACGAAATTAACATGGTCTTAGATACGGCCGACAGCATGAAAGAGATTTCAGAAAGGCCGGTCAAAAAAGTTCCCACGCTAAGGGGCAAGACGGTGGTCCTCTTTTTTTATGAGCCGAGCACACGTACGCGCGCATCTTTCGATATTGCCGCCAAGCGTCTCAGCGCCGACAGCCTTTCACTGTCAGCCTCTTCCAGCAGTATGGTCAAAGGAGAAACCCTGGTAGATACGGTGCGAAACCTGGAGGCCATGCATCCTGATGTGATTGTGATACGACATCCTGCAGCCGGAGCTCCTCACCTGCTGGCACGCATGGTAAAGTCTGCAATTATCAATGCCGGTGACGGTATGCACGCGCACCCCACCCAGTCGCTCTTAGATCTAATGACGGTCAGAGAGAGCAAGGGCAAAATTGCAGGATTGCGCATCGCCATTATCGGCGACATTGCACACAGCAGGGTAGCCCGGTCAAATTGCATCGGGTTTACCAAAATGGGGGCGGACGTTGTTCTGGCCGGTCCTCCCACTATGATCCCCAAAGGTGTCGAAGCCCTCGGTGCCTCTGTTACCTACAGTTTAGATGATGCGATTGGCGGTGCTGATGTTATCATGATGCTGAGGATACAAAAAGAAAGGCAAAAACACTTTCTGTTTTCAACCGAAAGAGAGTATGCCATGGTATACGGTTTGACAAAGGACAGACTTAAAAACGCGCCAAAAGATGTGCTGATTATGCATCCGGGGCCTATTAACCGCGGGGTTGAAATCGCTTCCGATGTGGCTGACGGTCCCTATTCCTTGATTCTTGAGCAGGTGACCAACGGGGTTGCCGTGCGTATGGCCCTTTTATATCTGGTGGCAGGAGGTTTACGCGATGCTGATGCTGATTAAAGGGGGCAGGGTCATCGATCCGGGAAACATCGATGGCATTATGGATATTCTTATTGATAATGGAAAGATCGTTGAAATCAAGCCGCAGATAGCCGCAGAAAGTTCGTCCGGGCTCCAAACAGGTGCGTCAGGGGCGGAGCGGGGAAAAGTATCAGTTGACCGCGTTATCGACGCCGGCGGAAAAATCGTTACCCCCGGGCTTATCGATATGCATGTTCATCTGCGGGAGCCTGGATATGAATACAAAGAGACCATTGCTACAGGCTGCAAGTCCGCAGCTTGCGGCGGCTTCACAGCCGTATGCTGCATGCCTAATACAAATCCTGTCAACGACAACCGGCAGGTAACGGAATTTATCTTAAAAAGAGCCCTGGAGGTGGATACTGTAAGAGTTTATCCTGTTGCCGCCATCAGCAGAGGACTTCAAGGAAAAGGTCTGTGTGAATACGGAGACCTAAAAGACGCCGGTGCCGTTGCGCTTTCTGATGACGGCAACCCTGTGATGGACAGCCAGCTGATGCGCAGAGCACTGGAATATGCCAAAGGGTTCGGTTTACCCGTCATTTCCCACTGTGAAGATCGTGCTCTGGCAGGGGGCGGGGTGATGAACGAAGGCGAGATTGCCACCCGCATGGGTCTTGCGGGAATACCCAATGCCGCTGAAAGTGTAATGGTTTTACGGGATATCGCTCTTTGTGAATTAACCCAAAGCCCGCTGCACATCGCCCATGTCAGTACCGCAGAATCCGTTCGGGCCATCAGAGATGCCAAAAAAAGAGGTGTATTGGTTACTGCCGAAACCGCACCCCATTATTTCACCCTTACAGATGAGGCTGTTGGGGCCTATAATACCAAAGCCAAAATGAATCCGCCCTTGCGGTCCCGCTTCGACAGGGAGGCTATTCGGCAGGGACTTGCCGATGGAACCATCGATGTTATTGCCACCGATCATGCCCCCCATGCTCCCATTGAAAAAGAGGTTGAATTCGACCTGGCCGCAAACGGAATAATCGGACTTGAGACCTCGCTGTCACTGAGTTTGAAACTGGTTGACGACGGTGTGCTTACATTGACGGACCTTATTACCAAAATGTCGACCA
Organism: Candidatus Desulfatibia vada; assembly: GCA_014383215.1. Taxonomy (GTDB): domain Bacteria; phylum Desulfobacterota; class Desulfobacteria; order Desulfobacterales; family UBA11574; genus Desulfatibia_A; species Desulfatibia_A vada. The sequence continues at coordinate 7,845 of JACNIG010000467.1, forward strand.
ATCCGGCCCGCATCCTCGGACTTGCAAGCGGCCTTCAAGTTGGGTATTCAGCCGATATTACCATCATCGATCCTGACAGATCTTATCGGATCGAGGCCGACAGCTTTCAATCTTTGGGCCGCAACACCCCCTTTGATGGCTGGGACGTGAAGGGCAGGGCGGTTTTGACTATGGTGGGAGGGAAGGTTGTGTATCAAGGCCAAACATTTTGATCGTGCACGATGTAGTTGAGTTAATGAAAATTCCAAAAAACAAATCCCAAAAATCAAACAAATTACAATGACCGAAATTCAAAAGCCCAAACCTTATGACCTTGAAGAAAGGCAAACGAATTGAAAAAGATATTTTCATCAATACCGAACAAATCGAAATAGTTTAGGTCATTTGTATTTGGAATTTGAGATTTGCTTGGAATTTGATGCTTGTGATTTGTGATTTTAAAACATCAATGACAAATGACCAATGACAGATAACACTCCTCATATCCTGGTTGTAGACGATGAGCTAAGTATGCGAGAGTTGCTCGAAATCATGCTCGCAGGCGAAGGTTATAAGGTTGCATGCGCCGAAACCGGCCGCCAGGCAGTATCCATGATAAAAAAAGAAGATTTTGATCTTTTGCTGTGCGATATCAGACTTGGTGATATCACCGGCCTTGACGTACTGCGGGCTTCAAAAAAGCGCAATCAAAATACCGTAGTCATCATGATATCCGCCTATGCGACCACCGAAACTGCGGTGGAAGCCATGAATGAAGGCGCTTATGACTATGTTCCCAAGCCTTTTGACAATGAAGAGCTTAAAATGACCATTGCAAAAGCGCTGCAAATGAGAACCCTGGAGCATGAAAAAGAGCTCCTTGATGATGAACTCAAGAAAACGCTTCATTTTGGTACGATAGTGGGTAACAGTCCCACCATGATGAACGTCTACAAGATGATCAACCAGGTTGCCGAAACCCGGACAAACATCCTGATCACCGGCGAAAGCGGGACCGGCAAGGAGTTGATCGCCCGTGCCATCCATGAACAGAGCGACCGGCGGGACAAACCTTTTATGGTTATCAACTGTGGCGGGATTCCCGAAACATTGATGGAAAGCGAACTTTTCGGTCACAAGAAGGGTGCTTTTACCGGTGCTACCCAGGACAAAAAGGGGCTTTTTGAAATTGCCGACAAAGGTACGGTTCTTCTTGATGAAATCGGGGAGATCAGCCCTCCTGTACAGGTCAAGCTGCTCAGGGCGGTCCAGGAGAGGGTGTTCAGGGCCGTGGGCGGAAACAAAGATATTGTCGTTGATATCCGTCTTATTTCCGCCACCAACAAGGAATTGGATCAAGAAATCATTGCCGGACGTTTTCGGGAAGACCTGTTTTATCGATTGAACGTGATTGAAATCAAACTGCCGGCACTGCGGGAAAGAAAAAGCGACCTGCGGCTTTTAGCCCAGCATTTTCTTGAAAAATATGCCCGAGAAATGGGCAAGGAGATTACCAAAATTTCATCCTACGCCATCGACCTTTTAAACAAATATGATTTTCCCGGCAATATCCGTGAGCTTGAAAACCTGATGGAGCGTAGCGTGGCACTTTCAAGCACAAATATTATCCTGCCGGACAGTCTGGCGCTTTCGTTTCATAAGCAGCGATGGATCGAAGGTATCGAGGATCAAAGGTTCGACCTGGAAGAGGTGCAAAACGGGGTTTCCCTGGATGCCATTCTGCAAGAAATCGAGAGAGCCTATCTTACAAAGGCTCTGGAGTGCAGTGACGGAAAGAAACAACAGGCTGCTGATTTGCTCGGCCTCACCTTTCGAACGTTTCGCCACCGACTGAGCAAGTTCGGAATAGAAAAAAGCATTGAGAGTTAGTGCACTACAAATCTTACCGCGCATTTTGAAAGGTATGGATGCAACGTCCGCCTAGCTATTAAAATGTTTTATGCTTATAGTTTGCTGACAAATTTTGTCAGCAAACTTGACAAAATTTGTCATAAAATAGTAAAATTCAATTCAATATCTAAGACCATTTTGTTCTATTTAATTTTCTTTATATGCAAATACAAGATGTTATAATTTTAAATAGTCACAATTAGATTCAAGGCACATTTTTTGCAAAATAAAAAATCTAAATTTTAGTTGCTTTTAGTGGGCTAATGGGGTTAAAATTTATTTAAAAAAGCGGGAATTAAAGACAAGCTTTTGAATATACAGCTAAAAACTTAAAAATTCAATTAATTTTAAAGAAAAGGAGGTTTAACATGCTTCAAAAACTGAGAGGCAACAATGAACGCGGTTTTACCCTGATTGAGTTGATGATTGTTATTGCGATTATCGGTATCCTGGCAGCCATCGCTATCCCCAACTTTCTAAGTTATCGGACAAGGGGTCAGAATCAGGCAGCTCAGTCCCAGGCCAAGAATTTTCACAATCTGGCCATGGCCTACTTTGCAGACAGCGGGGACGGTACTGCCAGTAGCACGGATATGACACCCGCTTATGTACCAAATGCGGATGTAACTGGTGATGGCACATATACAAACGCTGGTGGTATTATTACAGGCACCGGGACATTTTATCACACCGCCTCAAGCACCACATATACAGTAACAGGCAGTACCGGCGCGATAGCCGGGTCTTAGTAACTTTCGAAAAACTTTCATAGCCCATGTTTTGTTGATGGTGCTATAATTTACAAAAAAAGGGGCTTTTAAGCCCCTTTTTTTGTGGTTAATGTGGTCGTTTTACATTTTGCGCTTCACTTTTTACAAATTTATCTATGTTACCTTATGATTGCGTCCAAAAGGTTCTTGCGTAATGGTTTATGTTAAAAACCGCTCTCGCTCAAATATTTTATTGTGTCTCTTTTTAGCTGTGGTAATCGCCCTTGTCTTCGGACGAGTAGCCACACACGACTTTGTGAATTTGGATGACGGTTTGTATGTCTATGAAAACCATCATTTGCGAGAGGGGTTTAGTATTGAAAATATAAAATGGGCTTTCAGTACCTTTCATGCAGGAAACTGGCACCCCTTGACCTGGCTGTCTCATATAATTGATTATGAAATTTATGGACTGGACCCGATGGGGCATCACTGGACCAGCGTTCAGCTTCATATTGCCAATACCCTGCTTCTGTTTTTTACTCTTCAAATGCTAACCGGTACGTTTTGGCGCAGCGCCTTTGTGGCCGCGCTTTTCGCCTTGCACCCCATTCATGTGGAATCTGTCGCCTGGGTGTCGTCACGCAAAGACGTTTTGAGCACTTTTTGGGGTTTCCTGACTATTGCTGTATATTACCGGTATGTTAGGCAGCCGCGTTTATTAAGCTACCTGCTGGTTTTTTTAATTCTTAGTTTAGGGCTATTGGCCAAGCCAATGCTGGTGACATTTCCATTTGTTCTGCTTTTACTGGACTTTTGGCCTTTGAAACGATTTCATTTTACACCCAAAAGCTTGCAATCAGACACCGTCTCCGGGTTAGACCGTCGACGGTTTTTTCAACTGTTACTGGAAAAAATACCGCTGTTTATCCCGGTTGTTATTTCAAGCGTTTTGACTTTTAAGGCCCAGCAGAGTGTGGGGGCATTATTTTCGCTGGAAGCTTTGCCATTGCATGATCGTATCGGAAATGCTTTGGTTTCCTATGTAAAATATATTTTTAAGGCGATCTGGCCTCATCATCTTGCTGCCTATTATCCCTATCCTGATAGTTTGGCTGCCTGGAAGCTTTTTTGGGCTGCTTTGCTGATTGCGCTGGCACTTTTTTGGGCCGCTCGCGTATCAAAACGCTTTCCATATGTTATTGTTGGGTTGTTGTGGTATTTCGGAACACTTGTGCCGGTAATCGGGTTGCTCCAGGTGGGAGGACAGGCAATGGCTGACAGGTACACGTATATACCCCTGACCGGGATTTTCATAATTGTTGCCTGGGGCGCTTTCGATCTTTTTGAAAAATGGCGTTATAAAAAGGTTTTGTTTGCTGTATCAGGATCAATAGCACTTTCATTCTTAACAGCATATACGTACGTACAGGCAGGATACTGGAAAGACAGCCTTACACTTTATCAAAACGCGATCAATGTAACCAACGAAAACTATTTTGCCTACAACAGCTTAGGTGCATTCTTGTACAAAGAGGGAGATTTTGACGCGGCTATTTATCATTATAAAAAAGCGTTAAGGATAAAACCCGATTATGCCGCCGCACACAGCAATTTAGGATTAGCTTTATTTGAGAAAGGTAAAATTGATCAAGCTGTTTTTGAGTACAAAGAAGCATTAAAAATAAGGCCGGATAATATTGCCGCTCTCTATAACTTGGGAAATGCTCTTGCCTATGTAGAAAAATTTGACATAGCTGTTTCTTATTATCAAGAAGCTTTGAAAATCAGACCCGGATATACTGACGCCCTTTTTAATCTTGCCAACACACTGGTACACCTTGGAAACTATGACAAAGCTGCCGCATATTATGTTGAAGTGCTCAGGATCGAACCAGGGAATGTAAAGGCTCACCACAACTACGGGAACCTTTTATTTGAAAAGAAAAAATACAAAGAAGCTGTGTTTCATTTTGCTCAAGCAATTAAAGGTAATCCTGATAATTTCATGGCCTACAATAAAATCGGTGTTATCCTGCTTATGCAAGAAAAATTGAAAGAAGCGGGTACGTTTTTATCAAAAGCGCTTCAAATCAACCCCAATTATACTCAGGCGCGTAAAAACTTAGAAATTTTAAAACAGACAGCCAAGCAGTAAATTACAAGCTTTTTTACTTTATTGCTGCAAGCCCAAAAAAGTTGTCGGTCGAAAAGCTGCTTAGACGCAGGTTAGAATCCATGATGAAGTTATATTTAAGCTACGACAGCAAATCTTTTTTAAGTAAGCACCGTGCAGTTATGGTCTGTCTGTTTCTTGTTGTGGCTATGCTTGCTGTTTACTGGCAGGTGCAAAAAAATGATTTTGTGAGCTTCGACGATAACCTGTATATCATCGAAAACAGTTCGGTCCAGTCCGGGCCGACCTTAAAGAGTATCATCTGGTCGTTCACTACAACACATGCAGGCAATTGGCATCCATTAACATGGTTGTCACATATGCTGGACATCCGACTGTTTGGCATGAATGCCGGCGGACATCATCTGACCAGCCTGTTCTTCCATATAGCCAATACTCTACTATTGTTTGCTGTTTTCAATAAAATGACCGGTGATTTCTGGCAGAGTGGTTTTGTCGCCGCGCTGTTCGCGCTGCACCCGCTGCGTGTGGAATCGGTCGCGTGGGTTTCTGAGCGCAAAGATGTAATAAGCGCTTTTTTCTGGATGCTGACAATGTGGAGTTATATCTGGTATGTTGAGAATCAAAAAGTTAACAGATATTTTTTTGTAATCCTGTTTTTTACCCTGGGGCTAATGGCCAAACCAATGCTGGTAACTTTGCCGTTTGTATTACTTTTGCTTGATTATTGGCCGCTTTGCCGTTTTGAATTCAGACAATCAGGCAATGCCGTTGGCGACTCTGCTCAGAAACGTTCCGGTTTTTGTCTGGTCCGGGAAAAGATACCTTTGTTTGTTCTTGCAGCCGCGGCAAGTGTAGTGACATTAATGGTTGAATCCGTCTCTTCCCTGGAGCAATATTCCCTCAGTGTCAGGGTAGCGAATGCGCTTGTTTCCTATGTAAGCTACATTAAAAAGACTATATGGCCTGACAGCCTGGCATGTTTTTACCCGCATCCCGGTGTGTTGCCGGGATGGCAGATCGCAGGGGCTTGTTTATTATTAGTATCCATCTCATTTCTGGTAATTATAGCGGCCGGAAAGCGGCCTTTTTTTGCAATAGGGTGGTTGTGGTACATCGGCACCCTGGTACCTGTTATCGGTCTGGTACAGATAGGATCACAGGCTATGGCCGACCGGTACACATACGTTCCTCTTATCGGCATATTTATAATTGTTGCCTGGGGTGTTCCTGAACTTTGGCCGCGCCGTTACCAAAGTAAGACGTTGCTTGCAACATTAGCAGCTATTCTGCTTTCAATATTAATGGTAATAACCTGGAAGCAGATAAAATATTGGGAAAACAGTATTACGCTTTATGAACATGCCATTGAGGTAACTCCCCACAATGCTCTAATGCACGGTAATCTGGGTGTAGAACTGGAAAAGGAAGGTCGTTTGGATGAGGCCATCGGTCATTATCTGGAAGCATTGCGTATAAAGCCCGATTACGCAGGCGTGCACAACAATCTGGGAGTTGCTCTGGCAAATCAAGGACGAATAGATGAAGCTATTAGCCATTATTTAGCAACTTTGCGTATAGAACCTGATCATGTGGACGCTCACAACAATCTGGGAGTTGCTCTGGCAAATAAGGGGCTTATAGATGAGGCCATCGGTTATTATTTAAAAGCGCTGCGCATAAAGCCTGATCATGCGGTCGCACATACCAATTTCGGGGTTGTTTTGGAAAAAAAGGGCCGGATAAATGAAGCCATGGAGCATCATTTAGAAGCGTTACGTTTGCAACCCGCCTATGCAGAACCACATTACAATCTGGGAGTTGCTTTGGCAAATCAGGATCGTATGGATGAGGCTATTGACCATTATTTAGAAGCGCTGCGCATAAAGCCTGATTACGCGGGCGCACACAGCAATCTGGGGGTTATGCTGACGAAAAAGGGATGCGTGGATGAGGCCATTGCCCACTATTTAGAAGCGTTGCGTATAAAGCCTGATTATGTGGAGGCACACTTTAATTTTGGTAATACTTTAGTAAAGAAAGGTCGTATAGATGCAGCCATCGGTCAGTACATACAAACGCTGCGTATCAAGCCTGATTATGAGAAAGCACACACCAATCTGGGCATTGCTTTTATTCGTAAAGGAAATATCAAGAAGGCTATTTACCATTTTCGGGAAGCGTTACGGATAAAGCCTGACGATATTAATGCAAGAGACAACCTTAAAAGGGCATTGATGAGCCAAAAGCAAGGCTGAGGAGTACCCCGCCTCAACCGGGGATAATGAGTTTTAATTATTTGCAAATACTCAAAACCTAAAACTTAAAACGTTCGGGAAAAGGAAATTTTTACTTTTTCCGAAACCATCAATATTTATAATTTGGGTTCTTCTCCAGGTTAGTTGGAGAAAGCCTGGTAAATTTTCAGCGTAAAGTATC
>JACNIG010000019.1 GCA_014383215.1 Candidatus Desulfatibia vada
GGCAAAATAAGTTTGCAGCAAAAGGCGAAAAAGACTAAAATAAAATAATTATATCGGTATAATAGCAAGTTATTTGCTTATTTATGAACGCCCCGGAGTCCTCTGCGCCAAGCCGGCATTGATGATGTTAAGCGCCTGTAAGGAAATATGAAATGAGTGAGAAAAGCAAAAAAGGCAAGAAAGACCTGACCGTTTCACAGGTTGATCGCCAGAATATTCTGAATAACCCTTATGCGTTGCAGGAGATAGAGAAGGCAACTCGCATTACCGGTATTCCTTTTGAAGGAAAAACCGTAGTGCTCAAGGAGCAGGTATCGGCTTTTTTTGAGGTAACCCTGCGCACGATAGAGAATTATTTAGGGCAACACGGCGAAGAATTGGCTCAAAACGGGTATGAGATACTGAAAGGTAACCGTCTGAAAAAACTCAAATTAGACATTTCCGAATTAGATGTTCCCGAAACAGATTTCGGGAACATCACAAAGGCTCCACAACTTGGTGTTTTTGACTTCCGCGCTTTTCTGAATCTCGCCATGTTGATTAAAGAAAGCGAACGAGCGCGTTTGCTGCGCCAAATGATTTTAGACATTGTCATAGACACCATCAACCAGCGCACTGGTGGAGGCACCAAGTACATCAATCAACGGGACGAAGATTTCCTGCTGGCGGCATTCCAGGAGGAAAACTACCGCAAAGAATTTACCGATGCCTTGAAAAACTATGTGGATATGGGCAATTTCAAGTATCCACTTTATACCGACAAAATATATGTGAGCATTTTTCGTGAAAAGGCAAAAGAGTACCGCAAGATTTTGCGCCTGCATGAAAAAGACAAGGTGCGAGACACATTCTACGCGGAGATCCTGGATCTGGTTTCCGCCTATGAATACGGCTTTGCCAAGGTGCTTGAAGATGCCTATGAAAAAAAAGGCGATAAACTCAACTCATGGGAGGTGGATGACCTGTTCAGGGCCTTTGAAGAGCAACCGCACTGGAAACCTTTGATCGAAAAAGCGCGCAACAAAATGGCCAGCCGGGATTTGGCCTTTCGTGATGCCTTGCATGCTCAGCTTAAGGGATACATTACACCACTCAATACAGCGGATTTTGAGAGATTCCTGGGCGAAAAGAGCAAGGAGCTGGTAAAGCGGCTTGAAGAAGCCAAAGATGTGATGAAGCGACTCAAGGAGCGTGGGTGATGGCGTTCATCTATCTCACGCTCGAACAAGCGGTTGAAGTGCATCGCAAGACGGTTGAGGTTAGCGGCGGCGGTGCGCTGGGGCATCTTGAACTTGGAAAACTGGAAAGCGTGCTCCAACATATGCAGAATGACGAATATTATCCTACTTTTGAAGATAAACTGACCCATCTCTTTTTTTCGGCCTGTAAATTCCATAGTTTTCAGGACGGCAACAAGCGGATTGCCATTACACTCTGCGCTCAGATGCTCTTATTAAACGGATACCTTTATTGTTCAGGACATTTTATTCGGGAAATGGAGAACATCAGCTACCATGTGGCCGCTGGAAATATCGATAAAGATCTGCTTAATGAAATTATTTCAGCGGTTATAAGTGGCGATGAAAACGATGAAGGGTTAAAGTTGAAAATTCTTCATGCCATAGCTGGAGATGAAAACAAATGAAATTAATGGATGGTTGGATTTGAAGTATCAGTATTCAACAACATCCCCAATATTTGTGTAGATTGGAGGTCGCAATTTGCGACTTCCAATCAAGATATTATAGGACTGAATTATAAACAAGTTTTTTTTCCGACGGGATGAACAAGATATTCAGGATTAATATTTTATCATGTAAATCCTGCCTGCCCCGTAGGGCCAGCAGATCGTACAAGGGTAGATCCTGTCAAAAAAATATATGTGTCTGTCTGCTTGCGGGGCGCAGCGCAGCGCAGAATTGTGTGGGTTTGTGGCTAAATTATTTCTTGGCGCGTTAGCGCCCAAAACGATCGGTGTTTATCCGTGCACGCCCGGTGGAATACCGCTTTGTTTACCCCGTGAAATTTTAAAGCCATTTCACTGGGGCGGTCCTCTTTAGGGGATTCCACGGGGTAAATCCGTGTCCGAATAATTCTTGGCGGCTTAGCGGCTTGGCGTGAAACAAACCCTTAACGAGAAACCGGCAATGACCGACTTTTACCAAAAAAATTACAAAGCGTATCACGAAAAGACTTTTTCAATCGACCCATCATCGTTTTTAGAGCCCCTGGCCAGGCGGCTGCCAACAGAAGCCTTTATCCTGGATGTGGGCTGCGGCAGCGGCCGTGATCTTTTATGGATGAAGAATAAAGGTTTTGAGGTCATCGGTTTTGAGCGCTCTTTGGAGCTGGCGGAACTCGCCAGGGAGAATGCCGGGTGTGAGGTCATCGAGGGAGATTTTGAGACATATGATTTTTCTACAATTATGGTAGACGCTGTCATGCTTATCGGTGCCTTGGTGCATACACCATACGAAAGATTTGCGGAAGTTTTAAAAAACATAACAGCATCAATACCAAAACATGGGAATGTGGTAACCCGGATTTCTCACGGGTCAGAGCGGCTCAGGAACAAGGCACTTCAGCCCGAAGACGTAGTATTTTACTTCGAGGACTGAATAACGCAGTTCCAGTGCCGCTCTGGCTCGCCTTTGGTGAAGAACATCAAACATTATTTTTTGTTCCACACTTTAACAGTCTGTAATTATGGATATGAAATAAAATGTGTTAGAATTTATTGATATAGTGTTCTTTTGCCATTCTGTTTGATGTTCTTCATGAAAAATTAGGGCTAATTACTTTAAAGGATGGATCTGGATCCAGGACAGATTCAGACAACAGAACCTTTTATCTGTGGCAGAACGAGGAAGCTCAGGAATTGTTTGATTCTCTTAATTTCTCGGTTCGTGACTTTTCAAAGGCTGTTTCCAAAACCGGAAGCGGCGATGTTTGGATGAGTTATGTTCTGG
>JACNIG010000167.1 GCA_014383215.1 Candidatus Desulfatibia vada
ATGCTGTATTTTTTAAATAACTCTTTAGCCTGATATTCGTGGATCTTCATGATCCTAACCTTTCCTTTTCTAATTTATGATCGAAAACCAAACATGCCGAATTTATCTTCTCTCCTGAAAAAAGATTTATTTGTAATTGGATGAACAAAATCGGTTTTCGAATCAGAAATGAGGATTTTTTTCGATGAGCAAGGCCGCACAAGGGTTTTTGCCTGAGGCGTACTTTAGTACGTCGAGGGCTGAAACCCGCGGAGAACGCCGCTCATCGGAAAAAAGACCATTTATGATCGAAAACCGGCTAACCTATGACACAGAGCACAGCATCCTTGGCCACATTATCACCGCTGCTAAAATTAATGGCCTGAATCGTACCGTCTGCCGGAGCCGAAAGGGCATTCTCCATTTTCATGGCCTCTAAGATAACCACGGCGTCTCCTTTACTGACCACATCTCCCACCTGTTTTTCATAGCGAATAATCATACCCGGCATCGGCGCCTTCAACGGAGTGCCCGCAACACCAGCGGCAGCCGGAGCCGGGGCGACCGGCGGCGGCGGGGCAGGAGCAGACGGGGCGACCGGCGGCGGCGCTGCTGGTGCAGCCGGTACCGGCCGAACAGGCGGCGCTACCGGCAAAGGTGCTGCAGCCGGCGAAGGTTGCACATAACTAACTACCGGCGGCCCACCCGGTTCTTCTACCTCCACCTCAAAGTATTCATCATCAACGAATACGTTGAATGTGCGGAAAAATTCGCCCTTGGGCGGCGCCTCTTTTTCCACCTTTTCAACCAGCAGCCCTGCTTTGGCCTTGGCAATGAGCTTCTGTTCGGCCCTTACATCCGCTAAAGTTTTTGGTTTTACCTCCGGCGGCGGTTCTTCCCGGCCGTATTTCCATTTCAAAAATCTTTTGCCGGTAACCGGATAAAGAGCATATGTCAGCACATCATCCTGATCCACGGCCAGTCCCTTAACATCTTTGCCGGCCTTCTCCAGCTCGGGCTCTAATACCTCGGCCGGTCTGCATGTAATAGGCTCTTCACCGCGCGGGTAGCCCTTAAGGGCCTTTTTTTGCACTTCCGGATTGATGGGAACGGCGGTTTTACCATACAGACCATAACACAGATCTTTAACTTGGCCGGTAATCATCTTGTAGCGTTCGCTTTCGTCGTCAAAGAGAACATTGTTGACGGTCTGGATACCGACAATTTGACTGGTGGGCGTAACCAGCGGAATCTGGCCGAGGTCTTTTCTTACCCGGGGCAGTTCGGCAAATACTTCACCAATCTTGTCGAGAGCATCCATTTCTCGTAGTTGGTTGATCAAATTGGAAATCATCCCGCCGGGTGTCTGATGGAGAAGAACATTGATATCAATGATCGAAGCTTTGGTATCATCCAATAAATGCATGTATTTGGGGATAATATCTTTTTCAATGATTTCATTGATCGATGCCAATTGTTTTATATCAAAGCCCGTATCCCGGTTGGTCCCCAGCAGCGTCATAACCAGCGGTTCAACAGCAGGGTGTGATGTGCGGTAAGCATAAGGCGACATGCAGGTGTCGATGATATCGACTCCGGCCTCAACGGCCTTCAAATGGCTCATGGCAGACATGCCCGAAGTAAAGTGGCTGTGAAGATGCACCGGCACCGACACGACCGCTTTAATCGCTTTAACTATATCGTAGGCATCATAGGGGGCCATCAGTCCGGCCATATCTTTGAGACAAATACTGTCGGCCTCCATATTTTCCAGTTCCTTGGCCTTGTTGACAAAGAAGTCGATATTGTAAACTTTTCCTCCCAGGCGGGCTTCGGTCAAAGTATAACAGATGCAGCCTTGAAAATGTTTCCCGCATTTCTTGATAACCTCAACCACCGTTTCGAAGTTACGGTAGTCGTTGAGAGCATCAAATGTCCTGAAAACGTCCATACCGTTTTCAACGGATCTTTCAACAAAGGCCCGGGCTATATCGTCGGCATAATTGCGGTATCCCACCAGGTTTTGGGCCCTGAGCAGCATGGAAAAAGGTGTCTTTTTGGCGTAGCGTTTCAAAACCCTGATCCGTTCCCAGGGATCTTCATTCAAAAAGCGGTGCATGGTGTCAAAGGTTGCACCGCCCCAGGTTTCCAACGCCCAGAAACCGACTTCGTCCATCATCTCGGCCACCGGAATCATGTCTTCGGTACGTCCTCTGGTGGCAAACAGGGACTGATGACCGTCACGCAAGGTCAGATCCATTATTTTCAGAGGATTTTCCGCCGCTGGTCTATCTTTGCTGTAATCCATGCCGGTCATTGTGACTTGATCGTGATCACTCATTTTAAGTTCTCCTAATAAAATCGTGCAACGATTTTATTTATTTAAAGGTCTTCATCTGCATCATGTTGCGTATCTGCATCTGTGCCTGCCTGCCGCTGATGCCCCACACTTTTAACGGCGGCGCGGCAAGATGGGCACCCGGCGGATGCTCAACATAAGGAGCAGCCGCAGCCTGCATGGCAACAGCCTCTTGTTCGGTCTTTAGATAACTCACCACTGCAGTTATAGCAGCAGCTTGCTTTTTTCTGCTGTCCATTTGTTCACCATATAAAAAAATCGTTTTAGGTTTTAGGTGTTAAGTTTTAATGGTCTCGTAAAAAGCCAGAAAAGCGACCCTATTACGAGCGTGTTTTGTATTTGGTATTTAGTGTTTAGTGGCCGAATAGGCCAGATATCAGTATGGTTTCTTAACAAAACACAAAATACTAAACACCAAACACCTTATGAATTCGAATTTTTACGAATTCATCAAACATAAAACCTAAAACTTAAATCTTAAAACCCCTACATAGGTATATTGCCATGTTTTTTCGCCGGAAGCATCTCCCGTTTGCTGCACATGATCTCCAGGGCATCGATCAGGCGCGGGCGAGTTTCACTCGGTACAATCACGGCGTCAATATAGCCCCGGCTGGCGGCACAGTATG
>JACNIG010000200.1 GCA_014383215.1 Candidatus Desulfatibia vada
GCTAATTGCTGTGGCAAAGCTATTACACCACTTCCAGCCAGACTCGATACAATCAGAAAGACAGCACCTACTAATCCCAGTTTTTTTGTCTCATCTTCCATGATATTCTCCCCTGTTAATGTCTGAACTAAAAGCGTGTTCAGACACGATTTTGGATTTCGGATTTCGGAATTTGGATTTAAAAACGAAAGCAATCTCAATAAGTTGAAAATCTCTGAACAAAACTAAAAAACCATATTTATCGGTTTTTGTTCAGGCACTATGCTATGTTTTTTCAGCCATATATTTCTGTAACTTTTCAGGAGTTCACTGGAACAATGAGCGGAGCATTCCATAACTTTAGTCATTTTAGGCATTTTAGGCACTTTAGGCACTTTCCTTTCAGGCACTATTTTTTCACACATAATGTTCTGAAAAACTTCTTTCCATCCCGCTCGGTTCTCTCAACACCGTGGATATCGCTTTCGTAACCGGGGAATCTGTTCTCAAAGCCCTGTCTCATTTTGAGATATTCGAATATGGGCCGGGCATTTTCATTCATCATTTCACCCCCCATTATGATGGGGATCCCAGGGGGATAAGGAACCATCATTACGGCCGGTGTACGTCCCATCATCTCATCCAGCTCAACATATTCAACATTTCTTCGAACTACTTGGTGATAGGCCTCGGAGGGTTTCATCACCTGATCAGGGATAATCTGGAAGGCTTCCTGCATCTTTTCAAGGATGTTATGTTTCTTGAAATACCCGTGTATGTCATTGCAATGATCTCTCAGCCCTACTCCTTTATAGGCATCCGGGCATGCCTCGGACAGATCCGGCAATGCCTGATACGCTGGGGAGTTGGTATCATAAAGCTCCTTGAATCTCAGCATGGCAGCAAGTAAAGTGCCTTGTTTGGCCTTTGTCGTTCCGAGTGAATTTAAAAGTAGAAATGAATAATAATCCGTCTTTTCGCAGACGATTCCTTTATCAATCAAATAATTAGTCACTATCGAAGCGGGAATCCCCTCGTCAGCCATATTACCCTGATCATCAATGCCTGGGGTGGTAAAGGTGAGCTTGATCGGGTCAATCATGGCATAGTCGTCTTCCATGTCCTCGAAACCATGCCAATTATTTTCACTGCTCAAAACCCATGCCTGCTGGTTCTTTGCCAGAAATTCAGCATCAATATCTTCAAAATCGAGCATCTTATCTTTCACTTTAACCTTCTTAGGCTGCCACATATCGAAAAACCAGTCATTTTTATTTCTCGCTTTCAGCTCTTTTGAGATGCTTAAAACTTTTTTCCGTAAGTGGATTGCTTCCACGATAATGTCATTCATCATGATTTCACCATTGTCTTCCATCATCTTTGAAGCGACATCCAATGAGGCAATCATACTGTATTGTGGGGAAGTTGAGCCGTGCATCATATATGATTCGTTAAATTCATCGGGATCGATTTTGGTTTTCCCACCATCTTTGATGTGAAGCATTGACGCCTGTGAGAATGCTGTGAGCAGTTTATGGGTGGAGTGGGAACAGAAAATAGGTGGATGGTTTTCATTTAACTCGTCATCCGTCATCCCATAATGGTTTTTGTAGATCGGATGGAAACGGGCATAGGCATACCACGCCTCATCAAAATGAAGGTTCTCAACGCTTTTTTCTAATTGCTTCTTGATATTGACCACATTATAACAGACCCCGTCATAAGTGGAGTTGGTCAGGGCCGACATCTTAACGCTGTTCGCCTTCAAATCTTCGGGAAGTAGTTTGTTCTCGTTGATCTTTTTTTGGATCGATTCGGGTGAAAACTCTGACAGACGCACCGGTCCAATGATACCCCGTTTGTTTCTCCGGGGAATCATGTATACGGGATAGGCATCGGTAATGACCATTGCGTAGTTGAGAGATTTGTGGCAGTTCCGATCCACAAAAGCTATGTCGTCCCTGACCAGCTGGCTCCGCCAGATTACCTGATTCACATTTGATGTCCCGTTAAGGATGTAATATGTACGATCAGCGCCGAAAACTCTTGCCGAGTTCTTTTCCGCATCACCAACAACACCGCTATGATCCAATAATGATCCCATTTCCGGCACGGAAACTGACAGGTCGGCGCGGAACACATTTTCTCCAAAAAATTTGAACATGGCAACCCCGGCGGGGCTGCGCAAGAATCCAGTGCCGCCCATATGGCCGGGCGTATGCCAGGCATATTTATATTCGCCAGCATATTTAACCAACATTCCGAAAAAGCTCGGATACACATCTTTGATATACTGCATAAGATGCATCTCTATGCGACCGGCGAGGAATTCGATCGTGTCAGCGGTTTTCCACAGGCAGCCATTGATATTTCTTAAGGCATCAACCGGGACTTTTTCAGTTTCCAAACGGTCGGTCAATAAAAGAATTGGGACTTTTTTATTCCTTTGCCGTATAAGATCGACAAATTCAAGGGCAGTCATTTTCTCTTCCGGATCTTCTTCCGGAAGATCCCAGTCAACAACGATAGCCCCTAAATCGGCCCTCGAGATAAATAATTCATGGGCGTCTTCATAGGTGAAAGAGGGGATCACACTGCAATCCTGGACGTTTTTGAGTTCCTCTGTTAACTCTCTTAATCTATAACCTTCGTCATTTTGGGAGTTAAACTGCCCCGACACGATTAACACAGGCCATGAGCTTCTTGTAATTTTCATATCCTATCCTCCTTGAAGTTGCGACATTCCAAAATTATCTCCATATTTGATTGAATCGAGTTGGAAATGTCATTTATACCATCATGATACAGAAATCGTCAAAGCATTCAGGACCTGGCCGGACCCGATGAACAACTTCAGGTACTGCCGGTGCAGGGAGCGACATTATCTGCCGGGCCGGCAAGAGTCCCTTCGCCAGGCAGCACCCCGAGTGATTTTTTCCCTGCTGCAAACAGCGATCTCAAACGCCGCCATATGGGCCCTAC
>JACNIG010000196.1 GCA_014383215.1 Candidatus Desulfatibia vada
TTCAAGGTAAAGCGACGTACCAGCTGCAAGAAATTCGCACAAAGCCTACGCGAGTTTATGGAATGGGCGCGCAAGAGCAGGAATGTTCTGAGGAAAGGGGAGATGCTCCGCAAGGCCAGAATACGTGTCGGCGGGCATCTGAGCTATTACGCCATAACGGATAATTCGGCAAAATGTTCATCCTATCACCACTACGCAACTCGTATTCTTTTCAAGTGGATTAATCGGAAGAGTCAACGAAGTGCGTACGCATGGGAAGGTTACCGCCAGGCACTTAAGTGGGTAGGGTGGCCGCAGCCGAATATCCGCAAAGACCTGAATCCGTTTCGTAGGTTTGAGGCCATCTGAATAATTGACCGAAGAGCCGGATGTATGGGAAATCCGCTTGTCCGGTTCCGCGGAGGGATCGGGGAACAACCGAAGGTATGGCTGAGATATTGTGGCACCGCCGGGAAACCAGGCGGCAAACAGAGAAGACAAACTTCAGCCTATAGCCATGGAAGGCCCCGGTCTACTCGACAACGTCCAACATCGAATGATGAATAAAAAAAAAGAATGCAATTAAATTGCAGAGCGGAGCGACAACAGTATTCGATGTTCAACGTTGGGCGTTCGATGTTCGATGTTTATTTTGTTCGACGTTCATCTTCCAAAACAACTCCGTACGGCATAAATGTAACCTGTGAATGTTGACAAAACAACTTAGCGCTTATGGGATCAGTGTCAGTGATCAGTAGTCAGTAACCAGCAACCAAAGCCAGTTGGAGCGCAGCGGAAATCCAGCTGAAAGCGGGGCATCCAGCATCCAGTAAGAGGAGCTAAGCGACTATGTTCGACCGGCGGTACGCACAATATTTTGACTGGGGTTTATTGGGGCTTACTGTTCTACTTGGATCCCTGGGGCTTTTGATGCTGTATAGTGCTGTTATGTCGGGATCTCCCACGCCGCACAAGCTTCTGCATATCAAACAGTTGATCTGGTTTGGTATTGGATTCGCCATAATGATTGTTTCATTTTCGCTGAATTACAAATTGCTGGATCGATGGGCTCACGCAATTTACATAATAGGTATTATCCTTCTGGTTTGTGTTTTATTGTACGGGAAATATGTCGGAGGTGCAAAGCGCTGGCTCATGTTGGGTCCTGTATCTTCTCAGCCGTCGGAGTTGGTCAAAATTGCAGTGATCATCGTTCTGGCTCGCTATTATTCAAGAGTTGCAACTCCAGCAGGTCTTACCTTGCGCGATCTTTTTACCCCTTTTATGCTGACGATTATACCTTTCCTTTTAATTGTAAAGCAGCCTGATCTGGGAACCGCCATGCTGATAGCCTTGATTGCCGGTTCAATGACTGTTTTCGTAAAAATTGAAAGGCGCTCGCTTTTATATTTCATTGTTTCATGCATGCTAACCGTTCCTCTGGTATGGTTTTTCATGAAAGGATACCAGAAAAAGCGTATATTGACTTTTTTGAATCCGGACCTCGACCCTCTGGGCGCAGGCTATCATATTATTCAATCCAAAATTGCCATCGGTTCCGGCATGTTTACCGGCAAAGGATTTTTGAAAGGAACCCAGAACGCGCTCTCTTTTTTGCCGGAACAGCATACCGATTTCATATTTTCGGTTCTGGCTGAGGAATGGGGGCTGGCTGGCTGTGTGGTTTTGCTGGTTATTTTTTTGATGCTTATTATCTGGGCCTTGAATGTCGCCCATCGGTGCAGAGACCCTTTTGGAACGATCCTTGCCGTCGGCGTTACCGCTATGATATTCTGGCAGGTCTTTATAAATATTGGAATGGCGATGGGGCTGATGCCGGTTGTCGGTGTTCCATTGCCGTTTATCAGCTATGGAGGCTCGTCGATTATCACCACGATGATTTGTATGGGCCTTTTAATGAACGTCAGCATGCGACGTTTCATGCAATAAGGCAAAACATTTGACTTTTTGTAAATTTATCAATACATAAAGCACTAAAAGGGCGCAACATCAGGAGGCTTTATGAGAAAATCAAAAAAGACAGATTTGATTTCAACTTATTTGGGATCAGATGGAATTATTGAAGGCACTATCGAATTCCAAAATGCCATAAGACTGGATGGAAGTGTTAAAGGCAAGATTTTCAGTAAGGCCGGCACTGTAATTATCGGTGAAACGGCTGTGATCAATGCCCGGATAAATGTCGACATTGCAGTTATAATGGGGACGGTCAACGGCACCATCAATGCTAGAAAAAGAATCGAGGTTTACCCTCCGGCCTGTGTTGTAGGTGATATACAGGCCCCCACGATTTTGATAGAATCAGGCGTGATGTTCAATGGGAATTGTTCCATGAAAGCGCAAGAAATTTCATCAAAAAAGCCGGTATCTACAACCGATTCTGTTCAGAAGTTTCCGATTCAAAAAGAAGGTCAAAAAAAAACCGATTCTATGCACATAGCCCCGCATCAAAAAGAAGGTAAAACAGAAGCTGATTCTATTCAGAAAAGCCCAATTCCGCAAGAAGGTCAAATAGAAGCTGATTCTATTGCAAAGCCCCCGGTTCAAAAAGAAGGTCAAGCAAAATAAAAATTGTAAAAAACCTTTGACAATTGATTATGGTGGATGGTATAGACCGCCCTTGTTAAAGAGAGCTGGACCTAACAGCTAAAAGATATTTGATTATATCAACCCACCTGTTTTTTGCGATGGAGGATCCATAAATGAAATTTTTTGGTTCAAACCGGAAACGCTTTTCGGTTGCAGTACATTTCTGGGTGCTTTTTTCTTTATTTTTTGCCGGAAGCGCTTTGGGGGCGGGCGGCGGCATAACCGTGATGCCCGATGAGTCCTTATTCATTCAGATCGTCAATTTTCTCTTTTTAATTTGGATTTTAAATGTTCTTTTGTATCGGCCTATCCGTAACATACTGATTCAAAGAAAGGAAAAGCTTAGCAACCTGGAGCAAAATATCGAAACTTTAAGCAGTGATGCCGATGAAAAAGATAGTGAATTTTCTACAGGCATTAAAGACGCCAGAGCCAGAGGAATGAAGGAGAAAGAGGCCTTGATGCAAGCGGCGGCTGACCAGGAAAAAGAGGTTATCGAAAAAATAAATAAGAAAGCACAGGCTGACCTTGCGGAGGTACGTAAAAAAATTGCAAAAGATGCTGAAGCCGTCAGGGCCTCCCTGCAGCAAGAGATTGATGCGTTTGCAGAAGCGATTGGCGAAAAAATTATAGGGAGGGCTATTTGATGAACTTGATAACGGCAAAATGGCCTGGAATAAACCGCAAGCGTCGGATCGTTACAAAAGGATCGATGGTGATAGGCATTACGACCCTTGCTCTTTTCTGCGTTGTCGGTATTGTTTTGGCATCGTCAGGCGAAGCAGGCGGAACCAAAGGATGGGTAGCGACCGACACGTACCGCGTGATGAATTTTACTGTTTTGGCCGTTGCTCTTTTCTTGGTTATGCGCAAACCGGTATCCAAGGCGCTGAACGCTCGCATTAAAGGGATCGAAGAGCATCTGGTGGAATTGGAAGCCAAAAAAAAGGAAGCCGAGAAGCAACTGGCTGCCTATAATGAAAAGTTTGCAACGCTGGAGGCCGAGGCCGATAAGCTGATTGACGAGTATATCCGGCAGGGCAATGAAGCCAAGGAGAGGATTCTCGTAGAGGCGCAGGCTGCTGCTGAAAAACTAGAAGAGCAGGCCCGCCGCAATATTGAACATGAGTTCAAGCAGACCAAATTAAAATTGAAAGAAGAGATACTCGTAAAGGCACTTGCAAAGGCTGAAGCGCTTATCAAAAGTAAAATTTCAGCCCAAGATCATGAAAAACTGGTAGAAGAATATTTAGAGAAGGTGGTGGCATAGTGAAGAATCTAAAGGTTGCACGGCGTTATGCTAAAGCACTTTTAATTATCGGCAAAGAAGATGGTCAGGCGGAAGCCTATAGAGAAGAACTGGACGGATTTACAAGCCTGATGGCCAGAGAAAAGGACCTTGAACAGGCAATTTGCAATCCTTTGTACGGCGCTTCAGAACGCAAAAAAGTGCTGCATACGGTTATTGATAAGGTCAATGTTTCAAAAGTTATGGGCTCTTTTCTCCTTTTGCTGTTTGACAAGGGGCGCTTTGGATCTTTGAGCAATATCAATGATTTTTATCAAAAACTGGCGGATGAACTAAAAGGCGTACTGCGTGCCAGTCTGGTTTCGGCTACGGAACTTTCATCCGAGATCGTTGAAAAGATTCGTGCAACTCTGTCTAAAAAGACAGGTAAAGATATTATCCTGGATGTAGAGCAGGACTCCGGCCTTATCGGGGGGATCGTTACCAGAATAGGGGATTTGGTTTTGGACGGTAGTATCAAAACACAATTACTCAATATGAGGGAATCATTAAAAAGGGGTGAGAGTGTATAATGGAACTAAAAGCTGAAGAAATAAGTCAAATTATCAAAGAGCAGATTACGGATTACGACAAGAAAGTCGAGTTGAGCGAAACCGGGACGGTCTTGTCGGTGGGTGATGGTATTGCCAGAGTATATGGCCTGGAAAAGGTCATGGCCCTGGAGCTGGTTGAATTTACAGGCGGCATTCTGGGGCTCGTATTGAACCTCGAAGAGGATAATGTCGGTATTGCCATCATGGGCGAGGACATTCACATCAAAGAGGGAGATATTGTTAAACGCACGCGCAATATCGCTCAGGTTCCGGTAGGGAAGGCTGTGCTGGGCCGCGTTCTTTCGGCAATGGGTGAACCGCTGGACGGCAAAGGGCCCGTCGAGGCCACAGAATTCAGCAGGGTCGAAATGGTTGCACCCGGTGTTATTGACCGCAAAAGTGTACACGAACCTTGTTATACCGGTTTAAAGGCCATTGACTCCATGACGCCGGTGGGACGGGGACAGCGCGAGCTGATCATCGGTGACCGTCAGATCGGTAAAACCGCGGTGGCCGTTGATGCCATTTTAGCCCAGAAGGAGACGGACATTTACTGCATTTACGTGGCCACCGGCCAGAAAAAGTCTACGGTTGCCCAGGTCCATGCAATTCTGGAAAAAGAAGGTGCCATGGAATATACGACCATCATAGCCGCATGTGCCAGTGATCCGGCCACATTGCAGTATGTTGCCCCCTACGCCGGATGTGCCATGGGCGAATATTTCCGGGACAACAAAATGCACGCGCTGATTATCTATGACGACCTTTCCAAACAGGCGGCGGCCTACCGGCAGGTTTCCCTCCTCTTGAGACGTCCGCCCGGTCGTGAAGCCTATCCGGGCGACATTTTTTACAACCATTCGCGCCTGCTTGAACGTTCTTCCAAACTGAACGATGAACTTGGCGCCGGCTCTTTGACGGCCCTGCCGATTATTGAAACCCAGGCCGGCGACGTGTCCGCCTATATTCCGACCAATGTTATTTCGATTACCGACGGCCAGATTTATCTTGAGCCCGCTCTTTTCTTTGCCGGTGTTCGTCCGGCGATCAATGTGGGACTGTCGGTCTCCCGCGTCGGGGGCGCCGCCCAGGTCAAGGCCATGAAGCAGGTGGCCGGTACTCTGCGCCTCGATATGGCCCAATATCGCGAGCTTGAAGCCTTTGCCGCCTTTGGCAGTGACCTGGATAAATCCACCCAGCAGCAATTGACCCGCGGCGCGCGACTGGTCGAAATTCTAAAGCAGCCCCAGTATCAACCGCTGAGCATGGAAAAGCAGGTATCCATTCTGTTTGCCGGAACCAAAGGTTTTCTAGACAAATACCCGGTGGATGTACTGGCCAAATATGAGGCCGGGCTGTACCCGTTTCTGGAAGACAGATATCCGCAGATTTTTGACGGCCTTAAGGAGAAGCAGGAATTTACCGAGGAAATCGAAAAGCAGATGACCGAGGCCCTGGAAGCTTACGACGCGGAATTCAAAGACACCATTTAGGCATTAAATCGTCATTTGTTGATTGATGGGTTAATGGTTGAATTACAGACAGCCAATCAATAAATAACTTTAAATATAAGGTTTTAAGTATATGGCGACTTTAAAGGATATAAAACTAAAGATAGTAGGGGTTAAAAAGACCCAGCAGATTACCAAGGCCATGAATATGGTCGCAGCTTCCAAGCTGCGAGGAGCCCAGTCAAGGATGGAAGGTTTTCGCCCATATGCGGGCAAGTTTGCCGAAGTTTTGGAAAGCCTGGCGGAAAAAGCCGGCGAGGAGACCAACCCTTTGCTGGAGGCGCGCGAGGAGGTCAAAAAGGTACATCTGGTTTTGTGTACTTCTGACCGCGGTTTGTGCGGTGGTTTCAATACAAACCTTATTGCCAGAGCCAGGCAGTTCATTAAAGCAAAAAATGAGCAACACATCGATGTTTCGGTTACGAATTTTGGTAAGAAGGGCCGCGACTGGCGCCGTAAACAAGGGCTTGAATTCCAAAGCGAGCATCTGGGAGTCGTTGGAGGCAGTTTCGGGTTCAACATAGCTTCAACCGCCGGGCAAGCGCTGATTGAGGGTTTTCTCAACAATACCTATGATGAGGTCCATATTGTATATGCTGAATTTGTCAGCATGGCAAGACAGACTCCGGTATTAAGTCAGATGCTCCCGATCATGCCCATTGCATCGACAGAGGCTGAATCTGAACAAGAGGAAAAACCATATTTGGCGGAGCATATTTGTGAGCCGTCTGCCCCTGAGCTGCTGGGCGATTTGCTTCCAAGGAACGTTTATGTCCAGCTTTACAGTGCTTTGCTGGAGACATCGACCAGTGAGCACGCGGCACGCATGGCGGCAATGAATAACGCCACCAAGGCCTGCAAAGATATAATCGGAAACCTGACACTGGTGTACAATAAGGCTCGACAGGCGGCCATTACCGCCGAACTTATGGATATCGTCGGTGGTGCCGAGGCTCTCAAAGGTTAAATTAAAATAAAATACCGCATTTATATAGGAGGTCTTTAGATGGGAGAAAATATAGGTAAGATCACGCAGGTTATGGGGCCTGTTGTCGATGTGGAGTTTGAACAGGGCAATCTGCCGACTATTTATACGGCATTGACGATCAGCAACCCCGCCATCAACGATGAGCCGGGCAATCTTGTTATCGAGGTTGCTCAGCATTTGGGTGACAATGTGGTTCGTACCATCGCCATGGATGTAACCGACGGATTGGTTCGGGGACAGGAAGTAACAGACACGGGTAAGCCGATCATGATGCCGGTGGGCGAAGCCGGCCTAGGCCGCGTTCTCAACGTCGTCGGCAGACCGGTGGACGGTCTCGGTCCGGTAAGCCAGGAAAAAATGATGCCGATCCACCGTCAAGCACCGAAATTTACCGAGCAGGACGTTACCGTACGTGTGCTTGAAACCGGTGTCAAGGTTATCGATCTGCTGGTACCTTTTCCCCGGGGTGGCAAAATGGGCATGTTTGGCGGCGCCGGCGTCGGCAAAACCGTTATCATGATGGAAATGGTGCATAACATCGCCATGCAGCACGGTGGTATCTCCGTATTCGCCGGTGTGGGGGAACGCACCCGTGAAGGTAACGACCTCTACCACGAGATGAAGGATTCCGGAGTTCTGCCCAAGGCAGCTTTGATTTACGGTCAGATGACGGAGCCTCCCGGCGCCCGTGCGCGTGTGGCGCTTTCCGCCCTCACGGCCGCTGAATATTTTAGGGATGTGGAAGGACAGGACGTTCTGATTTTTATTGATAACATCTTCCGTTTTACCCAGGCCGGATCGGAAGTTTCCGCTCTGCTGGGCCGCATGCCGTCTGCGGTCGGTTACCAGCCGACCCTGGCTGTTGACCTGGGTACCCTCCAGGAACGGATTACATCAACGGACAAAGGCTCGATTACGGCGGTTCAGTGCGTATACGTACCGGCCGACGACTTGACCGACCCGGCTCCGGCAACAACCTTTGCTCACCTTGACGGTACCGTTGTTCTGTCACGCCAGATCGTTGAATTAGGCATTTACCCGGCGGTGGACCCTCTGGATTCAACTTCCCGCATTCTTGATGCAGCTTATATAGGGGATGAACACTATCTGGTCGCGCGCCAGGTGCAAATGATCCTGCAAAAATACAAGGAACTCCAGGATATTATAGCTATTTTGGGTATGGAAGAATTGGCGGACGAAGATAAGGTAACCGTGGGACGCGCACGCAGAATTCAGCGTTTTCTGTCCCAGCCCTTCCATGTTGCCGAAGCTTTTACGGGCAAAAGCGGCAGCTACGTTAAAATTGAAGATACTGTCCGCGCCTTCAAAGAGATTTGTGACGGCAAACACGACGATATCCCGGAGCAGGCGTTTTATATGGTCGGGGGCATTGAAGAGGTGCTGGAGAAAGCCGGAGTAATGGCTGCAGCTTAATCTTCTTAAAAGATAATAAGGTTATACTATGGCTGAAAAAATTAAATTAGAAGTCGTCACCCCTGAAAAATATGTGGTTGACGAAGAAGTTGAAATTGTAGTGGCACCCGGCGTTATCGGGGAGTTTGGCGTGCTTATCGGCCACACCCCCTTTCTGACCACCCTTAAAACGGGTACTGTTCGCTATACGGATGCAAACGGAAAAGAAAGATTCGTTTTTGTAAGCGGCGGGTTTGCGGAAGCGCTTCCTGACAAGGTGACAGTGCTGGCAGAGTCGGCTGAAAGGCGGCGCGATATTGACGTGGAGCGTGCCAAAGCCGCCCAGCAGCGCGCTCTGGATCGTTTGGCCCAGGAAAAAGCTGAAGATATCGATTTTTTAAGGGCCCAAATAGCCTTGGAAAGAGCTATAAGTCGTCTCAATCTTGCTGGTACGAAATAATTGTAGTCACTTTTTTACGAATCTTATTTTGATCAACGGCATTTCTCACTGAAAATGGGAAATGATCATTCATGATGCTTTATAGGGGCGGACCAAGTAGATGGTTTGCCCTTATTTTTTTTGAAACCGGTGCTATTACTTTTTTTAACCATTGATGCAGTTTTTAGTCCCTTAGTTGTAATTTTTTTGCTTTTTGTGGCAAAACTTTTCCCATTTTGCCACTAAGGCACCAAGGCACGAAGAAAGAATAATAAATATATTCTTTGTGTCTTAGTGTCTTTGTGGCAAATATTTTTGGTTCCGGCTTGTCCGGGTTAGGAAATAGGTTAACGAGCAAGATGGCACACATTCCGGGAAAACCAGCGATAATAATACTTGCGGCAGGTTTAGGCACTCGTATGAAATCAAACAAGGCCAAAGTGCTGCATGAAATCCTTGGCAAGCCCATGGTGTTGCATGTTGTTGAAACAGCTCAAAAGGTTGTTGGTAATGATATTGTTTTAGTTATCGGCCACCAGGCGGAGAAAGTTCGTCAAATTGTATCAGAAACCCACCAAGTCCTTTTTACAGTTCAGCAAGAGCAGTTAGGGACAGGCCATGCGGTTATGTGTGCGTTGTCTGATATTCCGGATCATGCCCGGCAGGTAATTATTTTATGTGGTGACGTACCGTTGCTAACTGCTGATACGATTTTAAGATTTTTGGATGATCACGTTAACGCCAACCGGGATTTAACCCTATTGGCAGTTGAAATCGATAACCCCGCTGGGTATGGCAGGGTTTTGATTGATGAAAATAGACATGTAACCGGGATTGTTGAAGAAGCAGATGCAACAGAACAGCAGAAAAAAATCAAAACGATTAATACCGGAATCTATTGTGTCAAAAAAGAGTTTTTGTCCGAATCGCTGGGAAAGATTACGCCGGATAATGTACAAGGTGAATTTTATTTAACAGATATTGTCGAGATGGGATGTAAAGAAGGTAAAATCGTCGGGATGGTTGTGGGAAGCGATTATCAGGAATTTGCGGGGATAAACACTGTCCAGGATTTGATTAGGGCTGAACAAATAATGCGTAATCGTTAGTGTCTTAGTTACGAAATTGGTGTCTTTGTGGCAGAAATTTATCCATTCTGCCACAAAGACACGAAGGCACGAAGACAAAAAATTGAATATTTTCTTTGTGCCTTGGTGGCTTAGTGGCAAATATTTTTTGGGTCCCCGCTTTAGTTTCAATGAAGATGGGTCGTTGTTACACTACGAACGGGTTGCCCCGTTTTTGGGGTTTATCCGGGGCGGGGAATATATCTTGACTTTAGATTATATCAAAGATTATATTGAACTAAGCTATCATGAGGTGCAAGATTGGATCACGAAAAAGTTTTGAGACAGTTTGATGAAATAGAACAAAAAGTTGGGAAATTGATCGATGTTTGCAAGTCGCTTGAGGCGACCAACTTGGAATTCAAGACTAAAATTGAGAGGTTAGAGGAAGAGCTTCAAGGTAAGGTTGAGGCGGAAAACGATTATCAGGAAGAAAAAGCCTTGATCAGGTCAAAGGTTGATAGCCTTTTGGCCAGGCTGGAGGGTCTTACAGAAACTGAGTAGAGGCCATAAAGTACGGATTGAAAAGGTAGAATACTTAATCATTGGAACAACTTGTAACAATAGAGCTTTTTGGACAACCGTATACGTTTAAGACCGAATCAGACGTTGCCGATGCTAAAGAGGTTACTGATTATTTGGTCAAAGAAGTCACTAAGATTGAAACTCAACATTCGAGCAAATTACCAAGTGTAACGAAATTAGCCACTTTGATTTTAGCAGCATTGAATATAGCTAATAAAAATATTGAGCTTAAAAACAAACATTCGGTTTTGTTGAGAGATATTTCTAAACGATCCGCAAATCTTGTCAATAAATTAGATGCTGCTGCAAGAGGTTAAAGATTTTTACAAGTTGATGCCTGAAATCTGATTAGTTGAATTGCTGCCAGCTCCTACCTTACTGCATGGGCTCTAGGTAAAAGCAGATACTTTCTGTTATCCTCCCGGGATAAGGTGCGATTTTGAAAGTATTTGAGTTTTAGTTGAACTGAGTGTGACCCCTGTCATGTTTGTGATTGGAAGATGTTCTTTGACCCAACATTTATTGAAGGGGAGCTTTCCCTGATTTTGGTGAGCATGTTCTGCTTGCACAGAAAAGCCTAAAGAAATCAAAAGGCGCCCACCTAGTTATTTATGGTTCAAAGACCTGCCAACACGGCATTATGGCGGGGGTCCTGCTCAATCCAGCCTTTCAAAAAAACGCAGACATAATGAGGCCTAATCCATCTGGTTTAGCATGCCAAAACATATATATGTTGAAATTGAAACATTGAAAACGAACCATTGCTAAATCAATTTTTTGGGCACCCTTACCTTTTTCCTCCTTAAAACCTCATTGGGATCAACCTCGAAATTTTAATTAAACCGAACATTTCATGATGTATATCAAACACGCGCCTAAAGTATTATGAGGCTTGATATTCATGATTAAATATTCGGAAAAAGAGTGAATGAAAACAAGACATTGCTTAGCATGAGGTAAAACTAAAAACATTAAGCATAGACGTTTCCGGGGAGAAGGAAAATGGATACATACAATATATTAATAATAGCCGTCATCGGTTTTGGGCTGGGTTTTGTCATCGCGTATTGGGTCAAGGGTAAAATTTTGGCCCACAAAGTCAAAGCTGCTGAACAGGAAAGTTCACGCGTATTAGAGGATGCTAAGCGAAAATCAGAGACACTGCGAAAAGAAGCTGAACTCGAAGTGAAAGACAAGCTTTTCAGAATGAAAAGCGACTTTGATGCCGAAACCAAAGAGACTCGATCTGAATTAAAGAAAACCGAGAGAAGATTGATACAAAAAGAAGAAAATATAGACCGCAAAACCGAACAATTCGAACGCAGAGATCTAGAAATTTCACGCAAGGAAAAAAGTCTTGCTAAAAAAGAAGAGGAGATAGAGCATAGTGAGAAAAAATATAACGAACTCATTGAAGAACAAAAAAGTCAGCTTGAAAAAATATCCGGTTTGACTGCCGAACAAGCCAAGGAGTTATTAATTCGGGCCATGGAAAACGAGGCTCGATATGAAGGTGCCAAGCTTATCAAAAGGATAGAGAATGAAAACAAAGAGGAGGCGGAGAAAAGAGCCAAAAAAATCATGGCCACGGCCATCCAAAGGTATGCGGCCGATTTTGTTGCTGAACGGACGGTCTCTGTAGTTCAACTTCCCAGCGATGAGATGAAAGGGCGTATTATCGGTCGAGAGGGCCGCAATATACGCGCTCTTGAGGCGGCAACAGGCATTGACCTTATCATCGATGATACGCCTGAGGCGGTTATTCTGTCGGGCTTCAACCCTGTCCGGCGCGAAGTTGCCAGACTTTCGCTGATGCGGCTGATTACGGACGGTCGCATCCATCCGGCACGCATCGAAGACGTTGTTAAAAAGGTCGGCAAGGAAATAGATGTAGCTATCAAAGAAGCTGGAGAACAGGCTGCATTTGATTTGAGTCTTCACGGGATTCACAGTGAGCTGATTAAGTATATCGGCCGGTTAAAATATCGTACCAGTTATGCCCAAAATGTTCTGCAGCATTCTATTGAGGTAGGGATTCTCGCTGGTATTATTGCTTCCGAATTGGGTCTTAATTCGAAACTTGCCAGAAGGATGGGGTTGTTACATGATATCGGCAAGGCCATAGACCACGAAGTTGAAGGTCAACACGCTGTGATCGGTTCTAACCTTGCCAAAAAGTATGGTGAAACTCCAAAGATTGTACACGCTATTGCGGCCCATCATGAAGATGTGCCTCCGAATTCTGTGTATGCTTTGTTGATACAAGCTGCTGACGGGCTTTCAGGAGCCAGGCCCGGGGCACGCAAGGAACTGATTGAAAACTACATTAAAAGACTGGAAGATCTTGAAAAAATAGCAAATTCATTTAGAGGTGTGGCAAATACTTACGCTATTCAGGCCGGGAGGGAGATTAGGGTCATTGTCGAGAGTGGCATTATCTCCGATGAAGAAGCTACGTTGCTGAGTAGAGATATCGCCAAGAAGATAGAAGAGTCGTTAACATTTCCCGGTCAGATCAAGGTAACGGTTATTCGGGAAACAAGGGCTGTAGAGTATGCCAACAAGTAAGTTGGCCAGTTACTATGAGGTAGAATTGACATGACGAACCTAATTGATATTCTTCAAGAACGGGGGTTTATTGAACAGACCACCCATGAGAATGAACTGCGTGATTACCTCGAATCAGAGGACGTGACCTGTTATATCGGGTTTGACCCCACAGCATCCAGCCTCCATGTCGGCAGCCTGGTTCCCATCATGTCTCTTGCTCATATGCAAAATTGCGGTCACCGTCCCATAGCGCTCATCGGAGGTGGGACAGGACTTGTGGGTGACCCCAGCGGAAAGACTGAGATGCGGCAATTACTGACATCCCAGATGGTGGAAGCTAACGCTCTTGGGATTAAAAAACAGCTGTCTCGCTTTCTCGACTTTAGTGACGGCAACGCTCTGATGTTAAACAACGCCGAATGGCTGACCAAACTGGAATACATTCCTTTTCTTAGAGATTTTGGGCGTCATTTTTCAGTCAATCGTATGCTAAAAGCCGAAAGCTATAAAATGCGCCTTGAATCTGAAGAGGGCCTCAATTTTATTGAATTCAATTATATGCTTTTACAGGCATATGATTTTATGGAACTTTATGATCAATTTGGGTGCAGACTCCAGATGGGAGGCAGTGACCAGTGGGGCAATATCGTTGCCGGAGTCGAATTGGTTCGAAGGGTTCGTCAAAAAACGGTTTTCGGTATTACCTTCCCCCTGGTTACTACCAGCAGCGGTGAAAAAATGGGCAAAACAGCCCAGGGGGCGGTATGGCTGGCCCCGGATAGGACATCTTGTTATGAGTACTACCAATATTGGATAAATACTGACGACAGAGATGTTGCCCGCTTTTTGGCCCTTTTTACTTTTTTACCCATGTCTGAAATCAGAAAGGTTGAAAAGTTAAGTGGTGCTGAATTGAACAGCGCCAAGCAAGTGTTGGCATTTGAAACCACCAGGCTTGCCCATGGGAAGGAAGAGGCAATGCAGGCGTATCAGGCTTCAGCCAGCATGTTTGGTGCCCGCGTTGTGCCAGAGGAAATTATGCCTTCAAGCACAATACCCCGGCAAGCATGGGACAGTGATGAAGCTTCAGTGCCGTATTCCTATATCAAGATGGATCAGTTAAAAGCCGGTGTCCCGGCCTTCAAGATATTTCATCAAGCAGGGCTTGCCGGTTCCCGAGGCGCTGCCAGAAGGCTTATCGAACAGGGCGGCGCTTATGTCAATGACCAGCGCATCGCGTCTTTTGACCAATTCATTACGGAAAATGACATTAAAGATATGGAAATATTGCTGCGGTCAGGGAAAAAGCGGTATCACAAAATTAGGGTGGAATAACGTAACTTCTCAATAAGTTAAGGTTTAGAAAATCGTCGGGCTTCAGAATATTTCAAAAAAGGCGCTATCAATATATAAAATCGCTAAAGCGATTTTATATCAAGCGGCTCTGCCGCGCTGAAGCCCTTTTCCCCGAGGTTATTGAGAAGTCACGTAATAACATCGTGGAAGGCTTTATTGCGTTTTTATCTTGACACAAGCTTTATAATTATTATAAACAGAAGTGTCAGCCTTAATCGATCGGTGCAATTATCACTAGTCGTCTTCAGCTGTTTTTTCCAAGTTGTTATCGACCTCATCCTGCCCTATTTTATTTGCTGACTACATTAAAAAAGGGTTGACAAAACAAATTACAAACGTATAATGTGGTTTTCCTTTGTGGAGGAAAATGCCGTCAAAATTTGATGGTATTCTTGATCTTTGAAAACTAAATAGTGACAGCTTATCGAGTTATGGCTCAAGTCAAAAGGTTGTCCTTTTGGACAACTTGATCGATTTAATTGGAGAGTTTGATCCTGGCTCAGAATGAACGCTGGCGGCGTGCTTAACACATGCAAGTCGCACGAGAACTCTTTAGCTTGCTAAAGATA
>JACNIG010000398.1 GCA_014383215.1 Candidatus Desulfatibia vada
CAGTCTGCAGCGGCATTAAAATATGCACAAAAAAATGTGCATCGTGCACAATTTTCTATGCATCTTTTTTATTGGCTGATTGATTGACGGACCTGATATTTTATGTTGATATGATTTTTAATGAATTTCAGGTATGTAATAACCTGAATATTCTCTAAGCAATACCGCTAGGATCTGGAATTTAAATCGAAACCTAAACCCCTAACCGTATCCAAACGAAAATGATGGCATGTAGATTGCGAGCTAAAAACATATTACAGCTTTAGGGGCTGTTAAAACCAAAGCGTAACCCGCATTTCTCATTAAAAACCTGGGTTAGAGTTACTCTATTACAGTACAGTAGCGGTTCTGTACTTGGCGACCCTGAGGCTTTGCATTATCAGATAATACGGAGACTTGCAAACAGAAAGAGCATATTATGAACAGAGATGACAGGAGTACGATTCTGGTTGTTGATGATGAACATGGTGTTCGCCAGTCATTTAACATGGTGTTAAAAGATGAATACAATGTCCTGCTGGCAGGCACAGGGAAGGAAATGACTGAAATTTTTACTAAAAATTCAGTAGATTTGATTTTATTAGACATCCTTTTGCCGGACGGCAACGGTCTGGACCTCTTGGCAAATCTTAAGGAGACCGATCCGAACGTGGAAATAATCATGGTAACTGCTGTTAACGACGTTCAGGCAGCAGTGAAGGCGATTAAGCTGGGCGCGTATGAATACATCATCAAACCCTTTGTGGTTGATGAAGTTTTAACCGTGATCAAGCGGGCTTTTGAAAAGCGGAGCCTAAAAAAAGAAGTCGCTTATCTTAGAAATGAGCTCGAAAGGTATCAACCTTTTGAAGAGATGGTCGGTCAAGATAAAAAAATGCTGAAAATTTTTGATCTGATATCAACGATCTCGAAAAGCGATGGTACAGTCCTTATACAAGGGGAGAGCGGCACCGGCAAAGAACTGGTCGCGAGAGCCATGCATAACCGGAGCCCGCGGAAAAACAATCCCTTCGTGGTAATCAATTGTGCCGCCATCCCGGCAACGCTGATGGAGAGTGAAATCTTCGGCTATAACAGGGGAGCTTTTACCGGAGCCAGCAATACCAGTATCGGCAAACTTGAAATTTCCGATAAGGGCACCGTTTTTCTGGATGATATCGATTCTTTGGATATCAATATGCAGGCTAAATTGCTAAGAATTATCCAGGAGAAGGAATTTGAAAGGCTGGGGAGCAACAAGATAATCAAGGTGGATGTAAGATTTGTAGCGGCCTCCAATAAAGATATCAACATCATGATATCTCAAAACAAATTTCGCGAAGATCTTTTTTATCGCCTCAATGTTTTTCCCATCAAGCTGCCGCCCTTAAGAGCAAGAAAGGATGATATTCCATTATTGCTGAATCACTTTATAAAGTTGAATGCCCAAAATAGCGGGAAGCCTCCCAAAAAAATCTCCGAGCGGGCCATGAAAGTATTAATAGACTATCATTGGCCCGGAAATGTCAGAGAACTTCAAAACCTGGTGGAACGATTGTGTACCATTACCAAGGATATTGTCATTCGCCTTAAAGATGTTGCCCCTGATAATGTGAATAAAACTGAAATTAAGGATATGACGCTTAAAGAAGCCGTGAGTCTCTTTGAAAAGGGGTACATCTCGGAAACTCTCGAAAGCGTTAGTTGGAATCGAAAAAAAGCGGCCGATAAGCTTGGCATCCATCGCAACACCCTTTTGGCCAAAACCACTGAATTGGGGTTAAATTCATTAAAATGATATAATTCCATACGATCCAAGACTCCCCGTCCCACTGAGAACTGCCGGTAGCTTCAAATCTTTTTTCATTTATCCTTGACATGAATTTGTAAGTTGTTTATAGATTTTGCCGCAAACGTAATTTGCCCGGCGAGATACCAAAGCAGTTTGGGCTATTTGCAATTGTTTTTAAAGTAGATTTTGGTATCAGCACCTAAGCAGGAATTGGAAAATCAGGAGCGGTCCAGAAGCATGAGTCTGAATAGCATATTGACGCGACAAAAATCCGCTATTATCAAGAAGTGGTTTACCTTGGTGATTGAGACCTACCCTTCCGATACCGGCAAATTTCTAAAAACACAGAAAGACCCTTTTGCCAACCCTGTCGGCCGAAGCATATCACAAGGTTTGGAGGGGGTGTTCGACGAACTCTTAGGTGATATGGATTATAAAACCATCGCAACCTTCCTCGATCCGATCATCAGGATCAGGGCTGTTCAAAGTTTCTCCCCTGCACGCGCCATTGGTTTCATTTTTTTCTTAAAAAACGCCATTCGAGAAAATTTGCACAATAAGATTACTCAAGAACAGATTGCCGATGAGCTGCTTGTTTTTGAAACCAAGATTGATCAACTAAGTCTGATTGCTTTTAACCTTTATATGCAATGCAGAGAAAAAATTTACGAACTCAAAGCCAATGAGATGAGAAATAGTACATTCAAGGCCTTTGAGAGAGCGGGTTTGGTGAGTGAAGCGCCGGATGTTGAGCCGGCTCTTGAACCTATAAATATTACAAAGGAGGCTTCAAACAACTATTAGATTTGCGCAAACTCATCCAGCATGTTCCGGCTGCTGGAAAAGATTTTGGGCGGATTTAAAAATGTTGTTGCGAGGCCCTCCAAGTGAGGTAATAGTAGAATGAATATCAGTTACTTGTATTCCCTCATAGCGGTTATCGTACTTGCTCTGTTTGCCTACGTGGGCTCTATATTCGGAGGAGGTGAAGCTCTTTTTGGACTTATCTTCCCGCTGCTTGCCGGTCTCATTTTCACTGTGGGGTTTATCTACCGTATAGTGGACTGGGCGCGTTCGCCGGTACCCTTTCGAATTCCCACAACCTGCGGCCAGCAGAAATCCCTTCCCTGGATCGAGTCAGCCTGCATTGAAAACCCCACCACCACCGGCGGTGTTGTTATACGTATGCTTCTGGAAGTCGTTCTTTTCCGATCATTATTCCGCAATACCACGTGTGATCTGAAAGAGGGCGATAAGCTTGCCTACCGGTGGGAGATATGGCTGTGGGTCGGCGCCTTGGCATTTCACTATGCGTTTTTTACCGTAGTCGTAAGGCACCTGCGATTTTTTATGGAACCGGTTCCCGTATGTCTCCAGTTTTTGGACAAATTGGACGGGTTTCTGCAGATCGGTCAGCCGGGGCTGATGCTTTCCGGCGTCGTTCTGCTTGCGGCCGCAGCGTTTTTGTTTTTAAGAAGGATACTTACACCACATGTGCGATATATTTCCCTGGCTTCGGACTATTTTCCGCTCTTTCTGATTATGGGCATCGCCTTTACCGGCATCCTGATGCGCTATTTTACCAAGGTGGAAATTGTGAACGTAAAAGCGTTCACCATGGGATTGGTGACGCTCCAACCTCACATCCCCAATGGTATCGGCGGCATTTTCTATGCTCATCTATTTTTGGTCAGTGTGCTGTTGGTCTATTTCCCCTTCAGCAAGCTCATGCATCTGGGAGGAATCTTTATGAGCCCCACGAGAAACCTGACCACCGACACCCGCGCCAGAAGACACATCAATCCGTGGAATTCCCCGGTAAAGATTCATACCTACGAACATTATGAAGATGAATTCAGGGGAAAAATGGTAGATGTTGGTCTGCCGGTAGATAAAATGTTAGAGGCCCAAGCGCCCGAGGAACCAGAGGAACCAGAGGAAAAGGAGTAAATAATGTCAGAGGATCTAACCCCGGAAGAACTGTTGTCCAGTATAGCCCCCAAACCTCCGGAAACGGGCTGGATGGATACCCCTGTCGACATAAAAAAAGGGATCTATTCCTACGCTGCAAATCCCAAAAGCGTTGAATACCTCAGTCTTCCCCACGCCAGACAGTGGAATCCTGCCGAGGAAGACTGGAAATTGCCTGAAAACTGGAAGGAAATCATCACCCAGGGTTTCAGGGAACGGCTTGACCGTTTTCGCTCCGTTAAAATCTTCATGGACATCTGTGTGCGCTGCGGGGCTTGCGCCGACAAATGCCATTTCTTTATCGGGTCCGGTGACCCCAAAAACATGCCGGTGCTGCGGGCCGAACTTTTACGTTCGGTGTACCGCAACGATTTTACGGCTGCCGGCAAAATTATCGGATCTATCAGCAAGAACTTTAAAAAAATGATCGGCGCCCGCGAACTGACCGTGGATGTGTTGAAAGAATGGTGGTACTATCTCTTTCAGTGCTCCGAATGCCGGCGCTGCTCGGTCTTTTGCCCTTATGGCATCGACACGGCCGAGATTACCATCATGGGCCGGGAGCTGCTGAATCTTATCGGCCTGAATATTGACTGGATCGCCACTCCGGTGGCCAATTGCTACCGCACCGGGAATCATCTTGGCATTCAGCCCCACGCCTTTATAGATATGATGGACTTTTTCACCGATGACATCGAAGAGATCACCGGTATCAAGGTAGAGCCCAGCTTCATGAAAAAAGGCGCTGACATCCTTTTTATCACTCCTTCAGGTGATGTGTTTGCCGATCCCGGAACCTTTACATGTATGGGATACATGATGCTCTTTCACTATCTGAAGGAGAAATACGGCTTAGATATCACCTGGAGCACATATGCGTCCGAGGGCGGCAACTTTGGCTTTTTTACCTCCCATGAGACCATGAAAAGGCTCAACGCCAAAATGTACGCCGAAGCCAAAAGACTGGGCGTTAAATGGATCCTGGGCGGAGAGTGCGGCCACATGTGGCGCGTCATTCACCAGTACATGGACACCATGAACGGTCCTGCTGATTTCTTGGAAGTACCGGTTTCCCCCATTACCGGTACTGTTTTTGAAAACGCCAAATCGACCAAGATGGTGCATATTGCCGAGTTCATCGCCGATCTTATCAAGCACGACAAACTTGAACTGGACCCCAGCCGCAATGACCATTTGACGGTTACCTTTCACGATTCCTGCAACACTGCTCGCGGCATGGGTCTATTCGAAGAGCCTCGCTATGTCATCAAAAACGTCTGCAACAATTTCTATGAGATGCCGGCAAATACCATTCGGGAACAGACATTCTGCTGTGGCAGCGGCTCGGGTCTGAATGCCGGTGAAAATATGGATCTTAGGATGCAGGGAGGCCTGCCCAGGGCCAATGCGGTCAAATATGTTCATGAAAAACACGGCGTAAACATGCTGGGTTGTGTGTGCGCCATCGACCGGGCGGCCTTAACGACATCCATGGAATACTGGGTTCCCGATGTGGAAGTTACCGGCATGACCGAGTTGGTGGCCAATGCCCTGATTCTGCCCGGCGAAGGAAAGAGAACGATGAACCTGCGCAGCGAGGAGCTGCCGGGAATGGAGGAGGATGATGCCGAAGAAGAAGATGTATGACCAGGGGAAAGTTTTTGCCGGCCTAGCAATTTTTGTGGTCCTGCTCTCCTTTCCTTTCTTGCTCAACCTTGGCAAGGCCGCTCCGGCACCTGAACTAAAACTAAGCGACAAAGCCAAAGCTGCCAAAGAGTGCGTCGAGTCCAAAGCATACATGACGGCCGAACATATGCAGCTTCTTAATGAATGGAGAGAAACGGTTGTACGCAATGCCCAGAGAGTTTATGTAAACAGCAAAGGAAAGAAATTTGAAATGAGTCTTTCCAATACATGCCTGGATTGCCACTCCGAAAAGGCCGAATTTTGTGACAAGTGCCATAATTATGCTGCGGTAACCCCTTACTGCTGGGATTGCCACGTTGATCCAAAGGAGGCCATGTGATGGAAAGCAGCAGAAGAACCTTCTTGAAGTTAGCTGGAATTTCAGCGCTGGGTCTGGGAGCCAAGCCTGTGCTGGATGCAGTTGCCTCTTCCGATGGCGGGCAGAGCAAACCGATGGTTATGAAAGGTGAAGATGCCCTGCAAGCCAAACGATGGGCCCTGGTCATCGATACCCGCAAATTTAAGTCTGAGAAAGACCTGGAACCGATGATTGAGGTCTGCCATAAGATCCATAATGTTCCCAAGCTTGAAAATAAGCGGCATGAGATCAAGTGGCTCTGGACGGAAGAATTCAAACATATCTTTTCCTCCCAGACACACGATTTTCTTGATGAAAGAGTCAAAGACTTGCCCTTTCTAACGCTGTGCAATCATTGCGAAAAACCTGCATGTGTCCGGGCTTGTCCGACCAAGGCAACCTTTAAGCGCGCAGACGGTATTGTACTGATGGACTTTCATCGCTGCATTGGTTGCCGCTTCTGTATGGCGGCCTGCCCCTACGGATCCAGAAGTTTCAATTTCAGGGATCCGCGTCCTTTCATCAAGGAGACCAACCTAAAATTTCCCACCCGTATGAAAGGGGTTGTTGAAAAGTGCAACTTCTGTGCTGAAAGATTGGCAGTAGGAAAAGAGCCCGCATGCGTAGAGGTATCCAAAGGTGCTCTGGCCTTCGGTGACCTTGGGGATTCAAAATCAAAAGTCAGAGAACTGTTAAGTTCCAATTTTACAATTCGTCGTAAACCGGCCCTGGGTGCGGGGCCATCAGTTTTTTATATTGTATGAGGTGGTTATGCTTGAAAAGGCGCTCAAAGGAAGCAAACAATATTATGGATGGATAGCGGCCCTGCTGGCCGTTGTCGGCGTAGGTTTTGTCTGTTATCTGTGGCAGTTTCAATTCGGCCTGGGTATTACGGGCATGAGCAGGGATGTATCGTGGGGGTTTTACATTGCCCAGTTCACATTCCTTGTCGGTGTGGCAGCATCAGCGGTGATGGTGGTTCTGCCTTACTACCTGCACAATTATAAAGCATTCGGCAGGATTACGATTCTGGGAGAATTTCTGGCGGTCGCTTCGGTAACCATGTGTATCCTGTTTATCTTTGTGGACCTTGGTCAGCCTACCCGGGTCTTCAATGTTCTTTTACACCCGACCCCTAATTCGGTTCTTTTCTGGGACATGATCGTTTTAAACGGATACCTTTTTTTAAACATTATCATCGGTTGGAATGTGCTTGAAGCCGAGCGCAACAATGTTGCCCCGCCTTCCTGGCTCAAACCGCTGATTTATCTTTCAATTCCCTGGGCCGTCAGTATCCATACCGTCACAGCTTTTCTTTACTGCGGTCTGCCGGGCAGGGGTTTCTGGCTGACTGCCATTCTGGCACCGCGATTTCTCTCTTCGGCCTTTGCCGCAGGTCCGGCTTTCTTGATCCTGCTGTGCATGCTTGTCCGTAAACTGACCAAGTTTGATCCGGGCAAAGAACAGATCCAGTCCCTGGCCAAAGTCGTGGCCTACGCTATTTGCATCAATGTGTTCTTCTTTTTGTGCGAGGTTTTTGTGGTGTTCTACAGCAGGATTCCCGAACACATGGATCACTTGGTATATCTTTTTGCAGGCCTGCACGGACATGGTGCCCTGGTGCCCTGGATGTGGGCTTCCATGATATTGATGGGAATTTCGATTATTCTGCTGGTCAACCCTAAAACCCGCAAAAATGAGACTACTCTGATTGCCGCCTGTATTACCGTTTTTATCGGCACCTGGATCGACAAGGGGCTGGGAATGATTTCCGGCGGCTTTGTCCCCAATCCCCTCCATCATGTCAATGAATATGTTCCTACCATTCCTGAACTTGCAATTTCCATCGGGGTATGGGCAACCGGCTTTCTGGTTCTAACGGCTTTGTTCAAAATCGCTGTCAGTATAAAAGAAGAAGTCTCGGGAGTATCGTAAACGATTTTAAAACTTTAACACCAAAAGGGGCCTCTGCAAAGATGCCCCTTTTTTTATTTGCATATCGTAAAATATCTTCTGCTTCTTCCAGAAAACGGTCTGTTTCTTTAGATTTCATCTCTGTCTGAAATACGTCTTAAGATCAACTGTTTGAGATTAGCGTTGAATTCTCTCCATATATTTTCGCTGCTGGTCATTAGCTTTTCCTTTACAGGTGGTTTCGATTATTCTGCTGGAGCCCCTGAATGTCAACTTAAAGGTTAAAATTCCACGGCCATGCGCACGCCGTAAATGAACCCCTTGGGGCCGTTACCGACAACATAGTCATCCTCCATCCACTGAACGTCCAGGGTAAGGGCAAAAATCTCATTGAGAACGCAACGCGCATAGGCTTCGGCCACCTGCGTTTTATCAATGGTCGCATTGCCGCCGCTGAGATAGGCGTAGCCGATGCCGATATTGTCATCTTCCCGTCCCCAAAGCTTGCCCGAGATATCGACCCCGCCGGAGTATAGACTATGGTAATTGATTTCAGCCTTGTCATCTTGCCACCCGAACCGGGTCCAAGCACCAAGTTTTTCACCTAACTGCTGGTCAAAAGAAAACAGCATAACTCCACGCGATTCGAATTTTGTTCCTTGGGGATCGGTAAAATCCTCGCTGGTTCCTTCTATAATGAGGCGGTAATTGCCCTCCCCCAAGCCGGTATTCAAAGTGTATCCGACTTGAGCGCCGTAAAAATGATAGGCTCTTTGGTCAGCGGTGGTATCACCGACCTGCATGATGACGCCCTTGACGGCAAAGTTGCTGTATTCCCATTCCAACGCTCCGCCGATATCAAAAGAGGGCGCAAATGCATTGGAGGCGTTGACCAATGCTTCATTCATAAATTGGGTGAACTCATCGTTGGAATAGGCGTTTTCGTCCAGGTAGCCGGCGGCGTCGATCAAACCGCCGGTAACTCCCAGGGAATGAGTTTCGCCAAACTGGAACGTGTGCTTGTACCATGCTTCAAGCAAGTAGTCCCGGTTCCTGCCGTTGATGTCTTGAACGTCGGCTTCCAAAGTAGCCGCCCAGGTGGCCAGTGTAAAGGGAGATGTTCCGTCGTTGAGGGCATTGCCGGCGCCAAATCCGAACTTGGCGAAGATCTCATCGTTGGCGGTGGGTGTGAAACTTAGCTCCGGCTGAAAGGTCATTGCGCCCTTGCCTTTACTGTCGAAACCGGGAGCATCGCTAACGTCTTGGTACTGGTACGCACCGGAAAGGACACCGCCAATTGAAAATTTATCGGTAATTTCCGTTGCATATCCGCTGGCATGGCAGAGAGAAAATACCATGATCGCCACAATGGTCATGATGCGCCATTTTTTTTTGAGTGCCATTTTTATTCTCCTTTGTGCGAAAAAAAAACCAC
The DNA here is from genome assembly GCA_014383215.1 of Candidatus Desulfatibia vada. Lineage (GTDB taxonomy): Bacteria > Desulfobacterota > Desulfobacteria > Desulfobacterales > UBA11574 > Desulfatibia_A > Desulfatibia_A vada. The sequence goes on from JACNIG010000398.1 coordinate 9,136, forward strand.
GAGAATATGGTAACTTCATGATACCAATACCTTCGTGGTTTGATTTCTTTAGTTTTGTAATAAAGTAATTTTTGTTGGAGCAGGCTTCTACCTGCATTTGAACAGGCGATTTTTTATCTAAAAAAAATGTGGCTGTCAATTTAATTTTCATACCGTTGAAACACATGAAAACCTGCAGCGCCGTTAAAAGCGTCACTTAAATGTAAATGGGCAGAATAAATTTAAAAGTGTGACATGACGGTTTTCAAATGATCTACCCATATGGCAACGATTTCATCGTACTCAGCCGTACCCTTTAGTATGGGTACACACTCTATGCCGGCTGTGGTCAAAATGGATTTCCATGAATCTTTTTCTTCGCCGGCCATGTCGTTTCTGGCATGGTCTCCCGCAACCGACATAAACGGCATCAGATACGCCTTTTTGATTTTCTTTTTAAGAAGCATGGCTTTAATATCGTCAATTCCAGGAAAGCCTTCTACGGTTCCCATAAATATATTCGGATCTTTTTGCTGAAAATGATACATCAATGCCGCGTAAAACGCGTTGCTGGGATGAGGGGTCCCGTGCCCCATTAACAAAACAGCGTCCTTTTTGTTTCTTTCTTTAGGTATATGTTTGATCATCGCACTAACGACGCTGCCGAAATCTTCATCCGTTGCAAGGAGCGGAGTGCCGACCGGAATCCGGTCAAATCCGTCAGCCATATTGCCGAAAAAATGGGCATTGCGTCGCAGGTCGTGGAATTCTTCTCCGGGAATGGTATGAAGGGACTGAACCGCCACGTGTGTAAATTTTTCATCCATCATTTTAGCCAGGGCGACTTCCGGTGAATCCAGATGTTTTCCCTGTTTTGCCAGTTTGTGCCGGATCATCGAAGAGGTATACGCCCACCGAACCGGTATACCCGGAAATGCTGCTTTTACCTGTTTATCAATATTCTCAAATGAGACCTGGGCTTCCGGTATGCTGGAGCCAAATGCAACCAGCAGAATTCCTTTTTTCACGGGGCGTTTATGTTTATGACCCGAAGCCAACGCACTGTTGCAACAAAAGATAATGAACAATATAACTATAAAATTTGAAAGCTTATTCATTTTCATGGTTCAAAACCTCCTATTTCTTTGATGTCGTGTTTATCCGCATAGACGAAGTTTACGGTCTGTGAGAGTAAGATTACCCGCTGGTGAAAACTTCCCGATCATGCAGGTAATGCGTTGCATACCTCTGGTCAATAGCGACCACCAGGCATCGAGAACATCAAAATGACCGGTTTTAGCAGTGATTATTTCAACCAAGTCCGCATTAGCGGTTTGCTTGATGACCATCAATTCGTAATCTGCATCCCAATTCGCCGGTTCTTTGCCGACAACATAAATGATTAAACCTGATTTCATCCTTTCTCACCTCCTTTCATATGTAATTAAGCCCCGCCGAGGATGCAAAAAATTGCATAAAAAAAGCCCTTCAATCTTTTCTCATAAGATTGAAGGGCTGCACCCAGTTTTCTTAACCCTTTTTATATTGTAAAAATAGCTCTCTGTCTCACAGCAAAGATATTGCTATTTACTAAGGCAGGTCTTCTGACTCCCGGATCATCCTACTTTCTGCACCTTCCCATCCGGTTAAAACCAGACAGTGGCATCTCGCAAATTTTGTCACCGGTTACAGCGGCGGGACCGCTCCCGATTTTCACGGAATTCCCTATTAAGCCAAAAATGGCACCTTGAATATCTCTTTAAACAATGTCAGATCATCTGTCAAGAGGATATAAAATTGTGCGGCAAGCAAGGCTGCCTTTCTATCCGGTGAAGGTACTAACGTCCTGTACAATCGTATCAATGGTCGCGGATCCAATAATAACCATTGAACCGCTTCTCATAGTTATCCTTTTTCTTTCTTGGACTTCTTCTTGGGACGGGTTTTACCGTAGGTACCTCTGGCGATTTTACCGCGCTTGGTCTTTTTGTCACCTTTTCCCATGATTGAACCTCCTGTATCCTCATGTGCATGTAAATGTTTAGAAATACTCATTATGGCACTGTTAGCACTAAAACAGGTCTTTTTCAATTTTTTTAATCAAGATGTATGCAAAGCCATCTGATAATCGGGGAACTCGTTGAAGCTCGCTGCAACAATAACTTGACAATATAAATAAAAATATTATTATTGCCAAATTAATAAAGGTTTGTTTTTGTTAAAGGGTCGGTTTCGTTCTGCAGGAAATATCCATTTGTTAAAAATGGCAACCTGAAGTTTGAAGCCTGCGTTTGTTTTTTTAAAAGGAGGGTGTCACGATGGCAAATGGAATTGTAAAATGGTTTAACGAGAAAAAAGGCTTTGGTTTCATTGAACAAGATGATGGCCCGGATGTATTCGTCCATTTTTCGGGAATCAAGGCCGACGGGTTCAAGTCGCTGCATGAAGGCGACCGGGTTACCTTTGATATGGAACAGGGGGAAAAAGGTCCGTCAGCAGTTAACGTCACTGTTGTTTAGCCGATAAATACACCAGAAAAAGGGCATTCTATCTTATTATGAAAGAGTGCCCTTGCTTATTTTAATAAACTCCATCTAAGAGAGTTGTCCATCTTATGTCAAAATTTAAAATAAATTTTACAGCATGGATATGTGCCCTGGCCCTTTTTGCCGGACTGGTCGGGCCTCAGTTAATCCAGGCGCAACAAATCAGCAACCAGCAAAAGCAGGGTAACGGTTCCCTGCCCGAAGAGATAGAGACCGGACTGAGCTACTTGCTGGAACTGATACATAAAAAAGGCTCCAAATTCGACCCGGCAAAAATCTTGCCTTTGCTCAATTTTGTAGTCCAAAGCGGCGATGACCCCGAGCAACTCATACCCTCAAAGCGGGAAAGCGGCAACGGCGCCTGCCTGCGGGCGCAGATCAAAGCACCGCTGGAGCGCATACTGCGCTACGAATACAATCATCGCATACCAACCTTTTTGATTTCTCCGAACGTTCTGCGCCTGAGCGGCTGGTACCCGGAAAGCGATATTGTTGCCAATAAAGTTGAACTCTGGAATAAATTGTCAACCCTGAATAAGCCGCTGCTCCTGTGGGGCAAGGAGTTTGAGGTGAATACACCGGACTCCTTCTCCGGATCATACTATCGTTACGACCTCAACCGCCTGATTATTCTCATGAAGCACAATGGAAAAAAAGTGATGATTTCGGCATCCAAAATGCCGAACCCATCCGAGGCCGGCAAAAAGGCGGTCATTATCGACGAAAAGAACTGGAACTATTTTTACTCCGGTATCCAAGGCCTGGGAATCAGGCTGATAGGTATGTTGAACACGTATATATATGACTCAGCATCGGTAAAGATCTTATACGAAACAGATTCTGCCAAACCCCGCACCACGATAATGCTCTTCAAGTGGCTCAAGGCCGGCTGGGCCGACATAAACATGGTCAAACGCAGCCACATTTATGAGGGTAGTTTGCGTTTTATCGAGGGACTCAAAGAGGTTATAGAATCCGACTCCTTGCCCGCTGCAGACGCCTTGGCGCAAAAGCTGGATTATATCAGCGCACTACCCGAAGCAGAAATCGACACCAAAATCAGGAAATATTCCATAAACTTCGAACGCATCGCTAAAAAGCATGAAGGCATGTCCCCCAAAGACTATGCCCGCATTATCGCCGACGGAGGCTATGCCAACGTGCTCAACATGGAAGAGCGGAGCGGTATTCTCGCCCTGGAGTGGTTGAAAAGCCAATTGGGAAAGTCTACGCTGGCAGAGTTTGATTTCCCGCCCCCCCTGCCGGAAAAGACTTTGGTAAAGACCGGTTCTGAAATTCCGGCTGGCAAGGCCGATTCTATTTAACCTAAAACCTGCATCAATACAGCTATACCGCTCTGAATTTAGAAGAAAGTAGCATTAACCACTTTTTGAAAATCGGGTCTTGCAATTTATAGGCATCATTTTTGCGTATGATGTCTTTTTCCACCAGAGATTTCAGTGTGCGGGTCAGCATACCGGGAGAGCTGAACCCCACAGACTGCAAATTTTCGGTTGTAAACATACCTTTACCATCTGTTGTAACAATAAGTTTAAGAGTTTTTTTCTGGTTAACCGTCAGCGTATCCCACTCCTTGATAAACGTTGGTTGATTTTCACGCAAAAGGGATTCCTCGACCTCATCAACTGCAGCAAGACTGATCTTATTTACATACCAAAGCTCTGATAAAAACTGTTGGATGTAGGCGGAATCCCGCATTTTTTTGTATCTTTGAACCTGTGATTTAAATTCTTGGCTGGTGATGAGATTATGGATCAGAGAAGATTTACCAGTGCGACGATGAGCGTACAGTAAAATATTTTGTGAATCAAAAATACGACGGGTCAGGTCTGCGAGTTCAGCCTCCCGATTCTGATGAGCGTCAAAGCCCCTGTTACGATCCCTGAATAAGAAAATGGATTTTTCATAGGCCCAATTCAATTTAAGATCAAGAGACAATTTCAATCAACGCATCTGCAATCAACATAATGTTGTTCAACATTTAGTTGAATATTGTCCAAAAAATATATTTGTCAAGATAAATTTTGACGAATGCATTCAAGAAAGGCAAAAAAGTGGTTTATTTTTAGTATGATCCAGAGTTTCTTCGTTTTGTTTACGATCAATTGAGGTAACAATTAAGATGCGACCCTCGTGTCTTTAAATAAATAGAAACTTATAATTTTATGTCCCGCAAGCCCTACGATGCAGCGAAGTTTGGACAGATTCTTTCGACCGAATACGTTTTGCTTACTCGGCCATTGGTCATTGCGGCATTTTGAGAAAGACAAAAGGGAAGTAGGTATGGAACCGGCCTCGATCTGCAGTGGCAAGTTCCCAGCCCATGATCTTGGCATGAGCTCCAATGAAAAAGTCAGGGAGAGGCATGATAGGAACCGGTACATCGGACTGAGACATCCGCCGCTTCCGATACTAGCGGTATGCCTTGGCACACACATCGGCTGCGGCAGCGGGCACATCGAGGATCTCGATACCCCAACTGCGTATTCGGTCGGCGGCAGTCGGCGGGTCCGCGTCGCCAACACAAATCTCAGCCAGGCTCATCGCATTGATAGCGGCGCCGTCACCCGCCACAGCCTCGGCGATCGTCTCTTTTGCCCAATGGCAAAAAGGCGCGTCCGGGTCGAAGGCGTAGATGAGAACATTGGTGTCCAGAAGGATCATGGCTCACGGGTCAGTTCGCGGAGTTTTCCCCACATCATCGTCGGTCGCAGGGGGGCTTTACGCATGGCTTCCATACATGCCCTTCTGCTCATTCGTTCGGCGCGTTCCGGCTTCTCCAGCCTGATGAGCAGGAAACGGCCTTCCGCCTGTTGTTGGATGTCAAAGATATCCCCTGGCCGGCAGGCAGGCAGGATGACCCGCTTTTTGGTATCAACGGTAGATGTGCTCATGGTGGGGTAATCCCACATGGTGCATCTCCTGTCAAGGGTTCATATCCTTCCTGCCTTCTCGGCCGGACCTGGTTCACCTATTTTCGCAAGTCATTGCTCCCATCTTTTACAACTGTGGGAAAGGTATTATATAATGTTCGTGCAGAGATTGCATCAGGCAGGCACGTTCTGCACGAACGTCCCCTAGGCACTAAATGTGGTTTCATGTTTATTCTGCATGATCGTTTCTCCTTTTATGGAATTTATTGAGGCAAAAAATAATGCCTCTCTACCTATAAGAATGGTTACATTAATCTTATGAGTGGAAGGCGTTTTCTGAAAAAGTTA
>JACNIG010000018.1 GCA_014383215.1 Candidatus Desulfatibia vada
CTATATTATAGATGAATTTTGACCCACCCCAGAAACGCTGAAGAGTACATCTGGTAGTCCAAACCTGTAACGTGCCTGAAAAGCAGGTCCTGTCCTTCACTCCAATGCCGTTAAAACATGTTGTTAAGCTCTACCAAAACCCAGCAGATTCATATGCGTCTTCTTTGAGGTATAATTATTTGAGAGCAAAAACCCAATGACCGGGGAACCTGATCTTGACTATTTTCGGAGGATTTGAGATGAATATACAATGAGTGAAAATATCAGGATCAATGCAAAGCGTGAAAGAGACAGAAGGCCCATCTTTCGCTTTTTCAAATTTTATTTGTGGACTACCGGCGTGTTGACATTGCTGACCCTTCTTAGTCGCGCTTTCCCCGGGGCCACACCATTTTCATTTAAGCATGTTGCGATCATTTTATTATGCTCCATCCCACTTTCTATTCTTTGCACCTTTATTATAGAAAAAGTCGGAGGAGTTTTAGGTGGTATACTTGTCTGGGGGACATTCGGCAGCTTTAACCCGAAAGATCTGTTTCGCGGTGAAATACATAAAATCAAATACAGCAAGAGAATGGGCCATTTTGACCAAGCCCTCCAGATGGTGAATAACCTGCTCCATGAGAACCCTGATAATTCCGAGGCGATGTTACTCAAGGCCCAGATCCTGTGGGAGGGCTTTGGAAATGCCCCAACGGCCAAAGGATGCCTCAACAAAATTAGAGAGCTGACCTCTGAAGACGATAAATTTCATAGGTGGGCCACCAGTTACCTGAAAACGGTCACCGAAATGGAGGAAAAGAATTAAACTCGTTTATGGCATCAACACGAGCCGCGACAACAGTCAGTCCAAAATAGAGTTCAAAGGACGTATGGCTGGGCCAGGTGCATTTCAAAAGTGTCCATATTTTATCGGAGGCAACAAACATGAGAATACCTTATATCACCAGGACAGCTTTTTACCTGATGATTATCCTGGTATTCTGTACATTTCATATCCCGATCACAATATCATTGGCAGAGTCCTCACGGTCACAAAAAGCCAACCTCCTCAAATCAAACTCCTTGAATTTCCTCAAAACATCCAGTAACTTCTCCTATTATGCTCCAAAAAATCATATCAGGAGGCCAAACAGGGGCAGACAGGGCAGCCCTTGATGTGGCCATTGAGTTAGACATCCCTCATGGCGGATGGATACCAAAAGGTCGAAAAACGGAGGACGGTATCCTCCCTGACAAATATCAGCTACAGGAGATGGCCATGAAGCATAGCCGACCACACCTCCACGTTGACTTTTTAAAGGCAGCAGGCTTTGCTGCTGGTCATGTCATTAAGAACTGGATCGCAGAGAACCGAATTAGAGTCCTAAACGTGGCTGGATCAAGAGCCAGCAAGCAGGAATGAATATGTCTCATGATCACAACCATCAAATAAGCAATTACAATCGCGCCTTTGCTATTGCCGTCATACTCAATCTCATTTTCGTTGCCATTGAAGCAGGCTATGGGGTTGCGGCAGGATCTTTGGCCCTGATAGCAGACGCTGGGCACAACCTAAGCGATGTGCTAAGCCTATTGCTCGCATGGGGTGCTGGTTTGCTGGCTACGAAACCCGCAACTGAGAAAAGGACATATGGTTTCCGCAAGGTAACGATAATGGCTTCTTTAGCCAGCGCAATATTGCTACTTGTTGCGCTGGGCGGCATTACATTGGAAGCCATTGGCCGATTCTTCGATCCAAAACCGGTTGATGGGATTACCGTTATCGCTGTTGCTGCCATTGGCGTTGTTATTAATACAATCACAGCGTTGCTTTTTGTATCCGGCCAGAAACACGACTTAAACATCAGGGGTGCATTCCTCCATATGGCCGCCGATGCTGGTGTTTCATTCGGTGTCGTCGTGGCGGGTATAATCATCATGGTCACAGGCTGGTTGTTGATTGATCCTCTAATTAGTCTTCTTATCGTAGCTGTTATCCTCGTTGGCACTTGGTCTTTGCTCCGTGATTCGATGAATCTTGCCATAGATGCTGTTCCCAAAGGAATTAATATGGCTGAAATAAAAAGATACTTAACCAGCGTTGAAAACATTTGTCAGATACATGATCTGCATGTTTGGTCTATGAGTACAACGGAAATTGCCCTGTCTGTCCATTTGATTATAGTTGACGATTCCTTGAACAATGATTTTCTGCCTAAACTCCAGCAACAGTTATATGATCGTTTCAGCATAGAACATTCTACGATACAGGTTGAAAGAAAAGATGATGGTCCCTGTATATTAAACAAAAACGGATGCGTATAAAAGGGCTAACAATGCGCTGCACCGGGCGGCAATTCCGCTGCGCTTCATCAGGTCTAATCCATTGGGAGGTTCGGCAATCCTCAGTCGACTCTAAAGCCTGGCTCTGGGTGAATTATATGATAAGGAAACACAGGAAGTGATTGAAAATTGGCATTACTGGGTCGATAGAGGATATGAATATTGAAAAAAGGCAATGACATAAAGGTTTTCATTTCGAATCGAGATTCAATATGTGACGAGTGCAGGGAGGAACTTGGCCGCAGGGCATGGATTACCATGGAAGGAGACAACGGGGCTTTTTGTTTGACATGTGAACTGCGGGACGTCCATAAGAACATACAAAACATAATGCACGGGCAGGAGTTGTTTAAGTTCTTATCGACGTACCATTAACATAAATACGGAGCCAAAATGCTTTCGCGGATTTCAGATGACAAAATCAGTATGGTTTTTAGTCGAGCGCTTCAAGAAGTTAATTTAGTTGGGGAAAGTGACACAGCATTGATTTTTTATGATATATCATATCTTAATGAACGAATTAATGATTTAATTACACTATTTTCCAAAACTACACTACATGCCATACCTATCAAAGCCAACCCCCTTGTGAAAATCCTAAAACAAATTGCGAAGTTAG
>JACNIG010000129.1 GCA_014383215.1 Candidatus Desulfatibia vada
AACCTATTCTGAAAATATTCACCCTGCTCGGTCGTATTTTTTCCGGTAATCTACAATGGGTAGACCATATCAGAAAAAAAGGCAATGAGGCAACACATGAGATATCTGCTATGAGTCACGATGATGCAACAGAGTTAGTATCCTTCTCAGAGATGCTTTTGAAATTTATATATGAGTTTCCTGCTCAAATACCAGATGCCTAACAAAAAAATTAACGCGGACTGTCTAAAAGCGCTTTCGCGCTTTCAGCCATCCGGTTATTTTCACCGTTATGGTATCGTTTGATCAAATATCGAGATGTTAAATATGACTGTGCCTGACAGTATAAAAAAATTAATCGAAACTTTTGATTATAACCTGGAAACATACAAAAAGGGTTCGTACAATGAAACTCAGTTACGCCGTGAATTTATAGACCCGTTTTTTGAAGATTTGGGTTGGGATATTACGAATAAACAGGGCTATGCGGAAGCATATAAAGATGTAATTCACGAGGATGCTATAAAAATCGGCGGTATTACAAAAGCACCAGATTATTGTTTCCGTATAGGAGGCGTCCGCAAATTCTTCCTTGAAGCCAAAAAACCCGCTGTAAATATCAGAGAAGATATTCATCCTGCGTATCAATTGCGTCGATACGGTTGGAGTGCAAAACTGCCTCTCAGCATCTTAACCGATTTTGAAGAGTTTTCCGTTTATGACTGTCGAGTAAAACCTTCTAAAATCGACAAAGCTTCCCACTCCCGGATTCTCTATTTGAAATACACTGATTATATCGATAAGTGGGATGAAATTACCAATATCTTTTCCCGTGAAGCGATCCTAAGAGGCTCATTTGACAAATACGTAGAATCCAAAAAAACGAAAAAGGGAACTGCGGAGGTTGATACCGCATTTTTACAGGAAATTGAACGTTGGCGGGAGCTTTTAGCTCGAAATATTGCATTGAGAAACTCAAATCTTACACAAAGAGAGTTAAACTTTGCAATTCAAAAAACAATTGACAGAATAATTTTTCTAAGAATTTGCGAAGATCGTGGTATAGAAGACTACGGCAGACTGATGGCTTTGCAAAATGGTGCAAATGTTTATAAAAGATTATTTCAATTATTCCGAAAAGCAGATGATAAATATAATTCAGGCTTATTTCATTTTAAAAAAGAAAAAATCGTGTTAACTTCGACAATCTTACCCCAAGCTTAGTTGTTGATGACAAAACTTTAAAAGACATCTTTAAAAATCTGTACTATCCTGACAGCCCCTATGAATTTTCCGTATTGCCTGCCGATATATTAGGCCAGGTATATGAAGAATTTCTTGGTAAAATCATCCGTCTGACACCGAAACATCAGGCAAAAATAGAGGAAAAACCGGAAGTCCGGAAAGCTGGAGGGGTGTATTATACCCCGACCTACATAGTGGACTATATCGTTAAAAACACCGTGGGAAAACTGGTGGAAGGCAAAAAGCCTGGGCCAAGAGGGGGCGTGGGTAAGCTGAGAATACTTGATTCAGCCTGCGGATCGGGTTCATTTCTGATAGGCGCATATCAGCTTTTGTTGGGTTGGCATCGGGATCAATACGTGAAAGATGGGGCGGAAAAATGGGCCAAAGGCAAAACCCCGCGGGTGTATCAATCCCAAAAAGGCGAGTGGCGGCTCACGACCGACGAACGGAAGCGAATTCTTCTGAATAATATTTACGGAGTGGATATTGACCACCAGGCCGTGGAAGTGACCAAGCTTTCTTTGCTCTTGAAAGTGCTGGAAGGGGAAGACGAACAAAGCATCGGCAAACAGATGGCGCTCTTTCAAGAGCGGGTTTTGCCGGATTTATCCAATAATATCAAATGCGGGAATTCACTTATTGGGCCGGATTTTTATGAGAATCGGCAGATGAGTTTGCTTGATGAAGAAGAAATGTATCGGGTGAATTCTTTTGATTGGGACGCGGAGTTCCCGGAGATCATGAAAAAGGGTGGGTTTGATGCAGTGATCGGGAATCCCCCGTATATTTCAGTTGAATCAATAAATAAAGGGGTGACAGAATATTATTTAAAATCTTATCAGACAGCATACGGAAGGGTTAATTCTTTTTCTTTATTTATTGAAAAATCAGTGAGCTTATTAAAACATAGTGGATTTTGTGGCTTAATCACATCGAATCGAATATTAACAAACACTCAACTATCTTCTTTAAGAAAATTATTGTTAAAAGAAACGTTTATAGAAAATATTTTAACTTTTCAAAAAAGTGTATTTAAAGCGGCGGTCGATACAACTGTATTAACATTTCAAAAAGGTAAAATTCCTGACAAACAATCGTCAATAAAAATATTGTATAATATTATTAAATTAGAAAATAATGAATATCAATTAAATAGAGTGAAACACCTTACGTACATGAATAATTATGGTCATATATTCAACGTAAAACAAAAAGAAGAATTTACAAAAATTATTAAAATTATAGAAAAAAAATCAATTTATCTTGAAAATATTTGTGAAGTGAAAGACGGCATCATACTTGGCTCTATAAAAGATTTATTTCTTTCGGATTCAGCAATAGATAATAGATATGAAAAATGGCTAGAAGGCAATGAGGTTTCAAGATACCATATTCAATGGACGGGTCATTACATTTGTTACGATGATTCATTGATCAAAGAAGAATTAAAAAGGAAAAGAGAGAAGGCAAGGAAAAATGCTTTAGATGATAAAGATTTTAAAAAACTTTCTCGTTCAGGGATCTGGCTTAGAAAACCAGAAATCTTTAAAAAAGAAAAAATTCTTACACGGCAAAACGCTAAAAAATTGATTGGAGTTTATGATGATGAGAATTATTTTGTGAAAAACTCATTACATTGCATCATATTAATAAATAAATATCCCTTTGTTTCTGAATTTATGTCTCAAAACTTGGTTTCAATTACACTACATGGTA
>JACNIG010000100.1 GCA_014383215.1 Candidatus Desulfatibia vada
CAGCTGTCAGCGCCATCTATAGTTGCATTCGTGACTTTTTACGAGATCATCACTAGTATTGCTTCTTATATGAGGGAGAAGAATTACATTGTCAAGCATGATGCCGATATCGCCACTTGCAAAATAACAGGAATAGCGTATAATTATAAATATCATGTTAGACTCAACAGAATCACCAGAACCTGATCAACGCCGGGATAAGCCTAACTTTCTCACCCAGACCAGGTTCGACGAATTCGACCTTCCCACAGAGATTCTGGACGGACTGAGTGACACCGGCTTTACTTTCTGCACCCCGATTCAGGCTCAAGTTCTGCCCGTCTCTTTGACCGGCCGTGATGTTGCCGGCCAGGCCCAGACCGGCACGGGCAAGACCGCCGCCTTTCTGGTTACTATTTTTGCCAAACTTTTGGCATTACCCCAAAAAAAAGCTGAATTGCCGTCCGCTCTGATTGTCGCCCCCACCCGGGAACTGGCCCTCCAGATATATGAAGAAGCCCAGGATCTCGGTCGCCATACCGGTTTGACTTTCGCACAGGTATTGGGCGGGGTGGACTATCGCAAGCAGGCCGATGTTCTTCGCAAAGGTGCCGACATCATTATCTGCACCCCGGGGCGTATAATCGATTATTTCAAGCAGGGCATCTTTAAAACCACCGGCATCAAAGTCGTGGTTGTTGATGAGGCCGACCGCCTTTTGGATCTCGGATTCTCCAAGGATATGCGCTATATCCTGCGTAAGCTTCCCCACTATGAGAAAAGACAATCCATGCTTTTTTCAGCCACCCTTTCCTACCGCGTATTGGAATTGACTTATGAATACATGAACTTGCCGGAGTTTATAGCTGTTGCCCCGGAGGAGGTGACTGTCGAGGGCATTGAACAGTCTCTTTTTCACGTTGGCAGTGATATGAAACTGTCCCTCCTGTTGGGTCTGCTGCAAAGGGAAGAATGGAGCCGGATTCTCATATTTGTCAACACCAAGGCCGGCGTAACATGGCTGACCCGCAAACTCAACGGTAACGCTTTGCCGGCCGAAGGCATCACCGGCGACCTGCCCCAGCGCAAACGCTTCAGGCTGATGGAATGGTTTAAAAATGGCAGGATTAAGATTCTGGTAGCCACGGATGTGGCTTCGCGAGGCATTCACGTTGAGGATATCAGCCATGTAATCAACTACGACCTTCCCCAGGATGCAGAAAACTATATCCACCGCATCGGCCGCACCGCCAGAGCAGGCAAAACCGGACGAGCGTTGTTACTGGCCTGTGAGAAATATGTTGTTCATCTCGAACCCCTTGAGGAAATGCTCGGTTACAAGATTCCGACAATTTGGCCCGAAGATGATTGGTTTGTCAAAGACATATCCCAGCGGGTACCGGGCAGGCTCAAGGGAAGGGGGAGAAGACCCCTGCGGCCGCCCGGACGCAGACCCTCGCAGCCGCACGGACACAGACCCTCGCAGCCGCACGGACGCAGACCCGAGCAAAGCGCACCGGCTCCGGGAAAAACCCGGGCCGGGTCACACCCGGGCAGTCTTTTCGGTTTTGCCCCGGAATCAAAGCCAGCATCCGAATCCGAGATGCAAACTACTCCGGATGGCCCCAAAAAGAAGAAACAAAGGCGCCGCCGCCCCAAAAAGCGCCCTACTCCCGCCGGCAATGCTCCCGACAAGACCAAAGACCAATCGTCTCCTTAAAAATGTTAATGTAAGATCAAACCCGTGCCCATCCATATTGCTCTCCAGTAGGCAAATATCCATTGTTTTAAACATCTTAAATGCAGACCAAACTCTTTGTGAGAAATTCTGTTAAATATTTTTCGCAAACAGCCGATAATAAACCCAGCAACCCAGAAAATGTTTTCTGTGAATTTACCCTTACATTTTATAAACAATAAACAGGGAGGCTATTAAATGTCTAAGTATTATCTTGTGGGCGGGCTTTTATGCCTCGGCGGTTTGGTACTGGTTATCTTTCAGGCGATATCATCAATGATGACTCCAGGTGAAATAGTTTGGAAGGGTTTAAGCATGATTGACGTTCTTGATGCAGCCTATCTTAAATGGATTGATGGTATTTCATGGCATAGCATCCAAAAAAACTTAAAATATATCACAACAATGCCTATTTATATTTTGTTGCTTAGTGTGGGTGCCTTCTCCTTTGTCGTCGGCGGCGTTGTTCACAAATAAAACTGGTGTTTATTCAGCATCTTGCTCTTGATGGCACTTTTCATGTTTAGTGGGTATTTTTTCATAAGTTTGCGGGGCCTTCTTTTTTAGTCGTTCATGGTAGTCCCGACAACTGTTATGAAAGGCGAGTTTCAGGCTCTTTTCCCTCTTTTCCTCCGGCAGTTTATCTTCGTTATTGACATGGGCTCATTGTGCCATTCCTGGTACTTTGCGACCGGATCGCCCTCAACCCAGATGTTATCCCAAATTTCTCATCAATAACATCAAACATTGTTTTTTAGTTACCACATTGTAGCCTTTGATGGCGACTTTAAATCGCTTGACAGTGTAACATCATGCATTTAATATAATGCTCTATACACCATACTGCTTCTGCTGGTTATTGTTATGAACTAAACGCCACCTTTTGATCTTTACCCAATCCAAGGAATTAGAACCATGAGCAAAACACTAGCGCTAAGAAGAGTGGTCGTGACCGGTTTAGGACTGGTAACGCCCTTAGGTTTAGATGTACCCTCAACCTGGCAGGCCATGCTCGATTGCCGCTCGGGCATCGACTGGATTGCCGGTTGGGGTGATTTAGAAAAAATCAAAGATAAGTATCAATTCTCAGACGAATTCCCTTTGATCGCCGGGGAAATTAAAGGCTTCGATATCAAAGATATCATCAAGCAAAGAAAGCCTGCTTTTTCTAAAGAGGATTTAAAACAGACAAAATATATGGATCCTTTTATAGAGTATGCCGATGCAGCGGCCTTGGAAGCAGTGGCTGATTCTGACGCGCGGTTGGAGAATGGCGACATTGACCCTACTCGTGTCGGCGTTATTATCGGTACAGGGCAAGGCGGAATTCAAACTATGGAAAGAGAACACCTGCGACTTTTAGCAGGGAAAAAAGTGTCGCCATTTTTAATTCCACGTGAAATCCCGAATTTGGCAGCCGGTAATATCAGCATCTCCTTTAAAGCCAAAGGCATCAACGCCTGTCTGTCAACAGCCTGTGCTTCCGGAGCGCACGCGCTAGGGGAGGCGTTTCAGCGCATTCAAATCGGCAAAGAAGATGCGATTCTCTGCGGGGGAGCGGAAGCTTCGATTACACCCCTTACGGTTGCAGGCTTTCATGCTCTCAAGGCGTTGTCGTCTAAATACAAAACTCCGGAATCAGCCTTCCGCCCCTTTGACAAAGATCGCAACGGCTTTGTTATGGCAGAAGGAGCGGGGGTTCTAATTTTGGAAGAGCTGGAACATGCCCTGGCCCGGGGGGCCAAAATTTATGCCGAAATGGTTGGCTGCGGCATGACCGGGGATGCCAGTCATATTACAGATCCAGATATTGACGGAGCAATCCGGTGCATGCGGATAGCCCTTGAAGATGCCGGAATCAGGCCGGAAGATGTCGATTTGATCAATCCCCATGCAACCTCCACCCCTAAAGGCGATATTAACGAAGCAAGAGCCATAAAAGAGGTGTTTGGGGCCGGCAAAGAGAAGCCTTTCATTACGGCGAACAAATCTCAACTCGGACACAGTCTGGGGGCCGTTGGAGCTATTGAGGCGGCTTTATGCGTATTATCTATCCGGGATAATATCGTCCCGCCGATTCTGAACCTTGATAGTATTGACGAAGAATGCAAAGGGTTGCATTATGTCAGCGGTCAAGCCCGGAAAGCCCAAATTGATATTGCCCTTACGAATTCATTCGGCTTTGGGGGTACCAACGCCACTTTAATCCTTAAGCGCTATACCTAAGAGGTCTTTAAAAAACCAATATTTGACAATTGACGACCATTCAATTATGTTTAACACATTGCATTAAAAGTCGTTAGGGGTGCTCGTATATCGGGCTGAGAAAATACCCTTAAGACCTGACGTGGATAATGCCAACGGAGGGAAACGGCTGTATGCGCGGAATCTTTTCCGTGCTTATCGGTAGCCGTTTCCTTAATCGGAAACGGTTTTTTTATTGAAAAGGTAAATTAAAATGGATGATTCTCTGATCATTGCCGGCCGCCCTTTTTCTTCGCGACTGTTGATGGGTACCGGAAAATTCTCGTCGAATAACGTCATGCAAAAGGCCATAGAGGCCTCGGGCTCTGAAATCGTCACCGTAGCCTTGAGAAGGGTGGATCTGGAAAATCCCGATGATGACCTTCTGAGTGCCATCGACACCAGCCGTTATCTACTGCTTCCAAACACCTCGGGTGCCAGAAATGCCCAAGAAGCGGTTAGGCTGGCCCGCCTGGCACGGGCAGCCGGTTGCGAACCCTGGGTCAAATTAGAGGTTACGCCCGACCCTCGCTATCTGCTCCCCGATCCCATCGAAACCCTTAAGGCCGCCGAAATCCTGGTAAAGGAGGGCTTCGTGGTGCTGCCCTATATCCATGCAGACCCGATTTTGGCCAAACGATTAGAGGATATCGGCACGGCCACGGTTATGCCCCTGGGGTCACCCATTGGATCCAAACAGGGCATTAAAACCAGAGAATCCATCGAAATCATTATTGAAATGGCAAATATTCCGGTAGTGGTGGACGCCGGCCTGGGAGCACCCTCCCACGCCGCCGAAGCCATGGAGATGGGGGCCGATGCCGTTTTGGTCAATACAGCTATTGCCGTAGCCGCGGACCCGGCCTTAATGGCACAGGCTTTCAAAAAAGGGGTGCAAGCCGGTCGTGAAGCCTTTCTGGCGGGAATCAGCACCCCGCAGAAAGCGGCCGCAGCTTCCAGTCCTTTGACAGGCTTTTTGAGGCAATCATAATATGAGTTTTTATGAAAAGATAAGCCGCTTGCGTTGGGAAGAGATTGAAAAACAGATCGCAAGTTGCACCCCGGCTGACGTGGCCAGGGCCCTTGCGGCTCGATCTTTAGGAATGGATGGATTTATCAGCCTCCTGTCTCCAGCTGCGGAACAGGCCATGGAAGAGATGGCTCAAAGGGCTCAAAGACTCACGCAACAGCGTTTCGGGCGGGTAATCAGTCTGTTTGCCCCGCTTTATCTTTCCAACGAATGTACCAATGCTTGTGTCTACTGCGGATTTAATGTGCAAAATACTGTCGACCGCCTGACAATTGCAGTAAAGCAGGCCGAGGTCGAAGCTTCTTTTCTGCATTCCCAGGGGTTTCGTCATATATTGCTGGTGTCCGGAGAAGCGCCCCAGGCCGTCACCATGGAGTATCTGACGAAAATATTGCAAAAATTGCGTCCTAGTTTTTCCTCCATATCCATCGAACTCTATCCCATGCCAACCGGTGACTACCAAACTCTGATTTCAAACGGGGTGGACGGCCTGATCGTCTATCAGGAAACTTATAATAAACAGATATACAATGATGTTCATCCGGCCGGCAGCAAGAGCAACTACCGCTGGCGGCTGGAGACGCCTGAAAGAGGTGGCGAGGCCGGATTTCGCCGTATCGGCATCGGCGCTCTTTTAGGACTTAGCAACTGGCGCGTGGAAGGGTTTTTTCTGGCGCTGCATGCCCGTTATCTTTTGCGCAATTTCTGGAAGTCACACATCACCATATCCTTTCCGCGGTTAAGACCGGCCGCCGGTGAATATAAACCTCCTTATCCGGTATCAGACGCCCAGTTGCTCCAGCTTATCACCGCATTAAGGCTCTTGCTTCCGGACACGGGTCTGGTGCTGTCTACCCGCGAGCCGGCGTATCTCAGGGACAACCTGATCCCTGTCGGGATAACTTCCATGAGCGCCGGATCCTGCACCGCACCCGGCGGCTATACTCATGAAGTTCAGGCCCAAGCCCAATTTGATATCGCCGATCACCGTTCACCTGAAGCCGTTGCCAAGATTATCAAAGAGAAAGGTTATGAACCGGTCTGGAAAGACTGGGATGCGGCTTTTCTCCAGTAAATCTTGACCTGGATTTGTCTTGAACCATCATGCTTTATGCACATAACCAATTTGGAAAAAACAATTATGGAAATCACTGTAAATGGAGAAAAAAGAGTTGGCTTGACCTCGCCGTTGACGATTGCCGAACTGCTCGAGCAGCTGGAGATCAACCCCAAATCGATTATCGTGGAGCGCAATTTTGAAATCGTGGCCAAAAACAAAGTGAACGAAACAGCTGTCCAGGATGGAGATACCATTGAAATCATACGGCTGGTAGGTGGTGGCTAAATGAAACTGGAAGCCAGAAGGAATGCGTTTAAACAAGTCGACATATACCCTGTGACCTGTGAACGGCTGTCCAATGGAAGGTCCAATCTGGAGGTCTTAAAAGCGGTAATTCAGGGCGGCGCCAGGATCATTCAGCTACGGGAAAAAGAATATTCCGGCAAAAAAATGTACGACCTGGCTTTGAAGTTCAGGGAAATTACAACAAAGGCGGGCGTCCTGCTAATTATCAACGATCACGTGGATATTGCCATGGCTGTAGAGGCCGACGGTGTTCATCTGGGCCAGGACGACTTTCCGCTAAACGCCGCCAAAAAGATTGCGCCGGAACTGCTCATCGGCGCCTCCACGCATTCCCTTAAGGAGGCGATCCAGGCCCAAAAAGAAGGCGCGGACTACATCAATATCGGCCCCATCTTTCCCACCGGCACCAAGGAAGGGATAGAGCGCTTTTTGGGCCCGGAGGCCATCGCCGCCATCAGCCCTGCAATCGATGTGCCCTTTACGGTAATGGGCGGCATCTCCGAATCCAATATCGACCAGGTGCTTACCAGCGGCGCGCGGCGCGTGGCCATGGTAACGGCCATCACCCAGGCCCCCGACATTACCGCCAAAGTAAAGGCTCTAAGAGAAAAAATTCAAAGCTATCATTGATGCATTCGTATTATCCATTAAAAAAAGCAAGGCCCTGAAAAGGCCTTGCTTTTTAAGTTCGGTTGAGCCTGAACCCATCCATTCGAGTACGGTGTCGCCCGAACATTTGTATATATTATCGGCACACCAAAATAATACTTTACACCTTTTTGCTCGAATTAAATCGGTTATCTGACTTAACCTGCTTTACCTGTTTTTTGACCTCGGCCAGCCAACCGGTTTTAACTTCGGCCTGGGCATCGAATTCCGGTACATACGGCTTTATATCCAGCAGCGGCGTCCCGTCGATAATATCGACGTTCTCGATTTTGAGGGTATCTTCTTCAACTGCATTAAGCTTAACTACCGACAAACCGAGGGCATTGGGCCGCCGGGGCGCCCTGGTGGCAAAAACACCCCGGGGCTGGTCATCCAAAAAAGGGGTAACATGCATGGAATATCCTTGTGACAAATGAAAATGATAAATCAAAATAATATGAGAAAAGCCTTCCAAATCCTTTAGGCCGCCTATATAGTCTTTGTTGATTTTGATAGTGCCTCGCACACCCTTGGCCCCGGATGGCTGAATCGGCATTCCTGCTTGCTTTTTAAACGGGGTGCGTATATTTCCGATAGGTCTGTATGTGATGTCGTTCATCTTTCTACCTTTCTACCTTTCCATTTCTACTGTTTTATGCTTAATAATGCCCAACCTGGACAAGCTATAACCATACAAGTAATACTCATTCTAACCACGAAGACCACGAAGGGCACGAAGTAGAATAAAATAAAAAAATTTTCGTGTTTCTTCGTGTACTTCGTGGTAAAAACTTTTTACCATAAAAAAACACAATTTCTTGTTAAGGGACTAAAAGCTGCATATCACAAAAATTAGATGTGGAGAAGTCTTATGAGCCCTCGTTATCGCTTTAATCGCCTGGAAATTGCCGGCTCCCTTGGAGATATAGGAACCCTGCTGCCCATGGCCATAGCAATGATTCTGATCAATGGCTTAAGCCCCACGGGCATGTTCTTTTCCATCGGTATATTTTTTATTATTTCAGGTCTTTATTACGGCATTACGGTTCCGGTCCAGCCCATGAAAGTCATCGGCGCCTATGCCATTGCAACGGCCATGACGTCGTCCCAGATTATGGCTTCGGCCGCTTTGATGGGTATTTTTCTTTTGATCATCGGCGGAACCAACGCTATCACGCCCATAGGCAAATATACGCCCAAAGCCGTGGTCAGGGGCGTGCAGCTTTCCACCGGCACCCTTTTGATGGCCCAGGGAGTCAAATTCATGTTAGGCACGTCCAAATTTCAAATGATACGACAGGCGGCTGAACCCTATCTGGCCCTGCAGTATCTGGGACCGGTGCCGATTAGTGTCCTCATCGGAGTTGTCGGCGGCGCTTTGACGCTCCTGCTGCTTGAAAACAAACGGTTTCCGGCCGGACTGGTGATCGTTGTGGGTGGAGCTCTGCTGGGACTGATTCTAGGCACTCATGCAGGATTCGACCAGCTCAAACCGGGCCTTTATTTGCCGGACATACTGCCGTTCGGGTTTCCCGCTCAAGCCGACTTTACCTTCGCATTTTTTGCCCTGGCACTCCCGCAGCTACCCATGACCATAGGAAATGCGGTGATTGCCAACGCCGACCTGTCCCATGAGTACTTTGGTGATGATTCCAAAAAAGTTACCTATAGGGCCCTGACTATCAGCATGGCTCTGGCCAATTTTATGAGCTTTTTGGTAGGCGGCATGCCCCTTTGCCATGGTGCCGGCGGATTGGCCGCTCACTATCGCTTTGGAGCCCGAACCGCCGGTTCCAATCTGGTCATTGGAAGTTTTTTTCTGCTGATGGCGCTTTTTTTAGGCATTCATGCACTGGCAATAGTATATCTGGTGCCCATGGGTGTGTTGGGTGTCTTGCTGGTGTTTGCCGGCAGCCAGTTGGCCCTGACCGTCATTGATATGAAAGAACGCAAAGACCTGTTTGTCGCCCTGCTGATGCTGGGCATAACCCTGGCCTCAAATCTTGCGGTCGGATTCATGGTGGGGCTGGCTGTTGCTTACGCGTTAAAGTCAGACAAGCTAAACGTATAAACCCAATTGAGTTAAAACTCAATGCGTCAGTTGTTTGTTGTCCGTTGTCAGTTGTAAATCAAATTCGATTTATCCGGCGTTATGATAACGCTTTGGCTAAAGATTCATAAATCAAGATTTTAACCCCAAATGAGCGAAAGTGCTCAATTGGGTGTCCGTGGTCCTTTGTCCGTCGTCCGTTGCTAAGCAATAAACGAAATTATATTTCAACTACAGGTGAAACACAAAAAGAGGCCCTAAGAACCTGTAAAACCACTGACTACGGACCACTGACAACAGACGCCTATTCGAGTTTTGGCTCGATTAGGATTTAATTCCTCTAAATTAGCTACGGACAACAGACAATGAACAACGGACATCGAGCGTTTCGCTCGATTAGCTATTAATAATCCAATAAAGGATCGGCAGCAGCAACGCCAGCATTATCAATATGCCCGGTGTCGACAAGTACGGCTGGTACCATGGCTTGCGTGCCAAGCGCGCTTTTTTGACTTCTGCCAGAAACCAGTTTCCAATCAAAATCGCCGCTACCAGCACAGCGATCATTTTTATCAAGCCTTCAATCTGCGGCACATTCCTCTCCGTTATACTACGTAATATTCAGGTTATAACCTGTACAAAAGTGTAATATTTTGGTAATTAGTACCCATATGTAAACACATTTTGGGCTAAATCGACCAAACAACCCCTGCCATGAACGCAGGGTTTTATGTTTCCCTATAAAAACCATTGAACACAGAAAAAATCAATAGACAGAAACTTTTTTTTGCTGCACTGAGCGGTACACTGCTGACGCTCTCCTTCCCCAAGGCGGGCCTGTTCTGGTTGGCCTGGTTCGCCCTGGTTCCTCTGTTGGTCGCTTTAAGAAGCCTCTCTGCGAAAGACGGATTTGTTCTGGGGTTCTGCGCCGGGCTGACCCACTATCTAACCCTGGTTTACTGGCTGGCGAATACCATGCAAACCTACGGACATCTTCCCATGTATTTATGCCTCCCCGTCCTGTTCCTCTTGGCAGCCTTTTTGGCGCTGTATGTTGCCGTGTTTTCAATGTTTGTAAGCCGGTTGTGCCCGACACCCTTTGTATGTTTTGCCACAGTCCCTTTTTTGTGGGTTGCTTTAGAATACCTGCGCACATTGCTTTTCACAGGCTTCCCCTGGGAGCTGCTTGGATACTCTCAATTTAAAGTGCTGCCCCTCATACAGATAGCCGATATATTTGGAGTTTATGGTGTCTCTTTTTGTGTTGCACTGGGAAATGCCGCACTTTTTATGGTATTTTTAGCTTTAACGAAAAAAGGCCGGCACGCCCGGATGGTTACCAGACGTTTGGCCACAGGATCGCTATTTACGTTCATCTTAATTTTCGGCCTGGTCTGGTTGTATGGAACATGGCGCATGCAAGCTGTCGACGCCGTGTCATCCAAGGCCCCTGTGGCCAGGATTGCAATTATCCAGGGAAATATAGACCAGACCATCAAGTGGGACCCGGCCTTTCAGCAATCTTCGACCCTAAAATATATTAACCTGTCCATGCAATCGAAACAAGACAGGCCGGATCTTGTTGTGTGGCCGGAAACCGCCACTCCTTTTTATTTTTTACACAATACCAAGCTTTCGCAATTGGTTATAAAAGGGGTTCAAGATACCGGGGCGGACCTGCTGTTCGGCAGCCCTTCATTTCGTCCCGGGAAAAACAGTGTCGAGTATTATAACAGTGCCTACCTGATCGGGCCCGAGCCAAAGGTA
Source organism: Candidatus Desulfatibia vada (assembly GCA_014383215.1). GTDB lineage: Bacteria > Desulfobacterota > Desulfobacteria > Desulfobacterales > UBA11574 > Desulfatibia_A > Desulfatibia_A vada. Next base: position 10,823 of record JACNIG010000100.1, read on the forward strand.
TACGGGCGTTACGACAAAGCCCATCTGGTTCCGTTTGGAGAATACATTCCCCTGCATAAATGGCTGCCGTTTTTAAACAAAATGGTAGAGGGGGTCGGAGATTTTCGCTCGGGCAAACAAGGCCAAACAATTGGGTGGAAAGATTACAACATAGGGATACAGATCTGTTATGAAATAATTTTTCCCAAACTTTCCAGGTTGATGGCCCAAAACAATGCGGCCCTGCTGGTAAATATCACCAATGACGCCTGGTATGGCAGATCGAGCGCTCCTTATCAGCATTTTTCCATGGCAATATTTCGGGCGGTGGAAAACCGGCGCTCTCTAATCAGGGCGGCCAATACAGGCATCAGCGGGTTTATAGACCCTGCCGGCCGGGTCATCGCCTCCACCCGGCTGTTTGAAGATACCTTTATAACCCGCCCCATGCCCATGCTGCACATCTCAACCTGGTATTCCCGCACCGGAGATCTGTTTGCCATCCTCTGTCTGCTAGCAACTTTGGCAGCCGCAATATATTCCATTGTTCGCCATCGCAACACACAACGAACACGCCTATAAGACTGGGTGTCGCCACAACTTGTAACCTTCTATTCAGGGAATCATATCTGTTGACAAAAAGATTTCTTCATGGCTTTCTTTATTCGCGAATCGCAAAAGGAGTTGGAGATAATTCAAAAATGAAACCCGGACGCAACGCCCCCTGCCCGTGCGGCAGCGGCAAAAAATACAAAAAGTGTTGCCTGAATAAGGCCAAACCGCCGGTGGATCTTCTGTGGCGCAGACTCGGAAATACCCATGACCGATTGATTGATAAACTTTTGGCCTTTGCCGACCGGTCTTTTGGTGAGCTGGCCATGATCCTGGCTCTGGGTGAATTTCTGCTATGGCCTGAAACCGATCCGCTTGAAGATCCGACAGACGGGCATGTACAGCTTTTTACACCATGGTTTGTTTTTAACTGGGTTTGTGATCCCAACGATTCCGATCTGGGCCTGAGCATGCCTGCAAATCAAACCCTGGCGCAAATCTACGCCCGGAAGCAAGGGTTAAAACTGGACGAACTTGAAAGACGCTTGATCGATGCCGCCGTCAATCAGCCCTACAGTTTTCTCGAAGTAGTAAGTTGTAATCCGGGACAGGGCTATAGGTTAAAAGATATTTTACAAGGCGTTGAAACCGATGTCATGGGTGCATAGGGGACGGTGCATAGGGGACGTAGGTAAAAAAGTAAGTTTTTAGGATTTGTCGTTTGTGATACAAAAGTAAGGGATGGGGTCAAAGCTTGAACAGTGAATAAAAAATTAAAAGAAAAGTTTGTTTGACGTTATATCAGCACGTTAATTAGAAGTGTGCCGCATCTTGAATTACGATTTAGACCGCCACTATCATACCGATAATCACGTAGTTTATGAATTATGAAAAAATCCTCCAAGAACAGATTGACACCCCGGCAGCAGTCACTCTTTTCCGGCAACACCCTTTTCGATAAAATTGCAAGGGCTGTCTGCCGCGCCAGAACGCTTCCAAGAAAAGAGCTCTATGAAGCATGAAGGCACCACCTTGTTTTAGTCATCACACTTCATCATGACATAAGCCTAAGGCTTATAAAATGCCCGTCAATACAAGGCAAACTGCGCTAATTGTGGGGTTTGTGAGTTATCGTCCCTAATTTCTTGTTAATTGTTCCTCTGTTGACATATTTAAGACAGTGCTATATCGTATATACGTTATATCTAATTGAGAGGAGGTTTATAATGGCGACTCAAATGATGGTGAGAATCGATCCTGATCTCAAAGCCAAAGTCAGCAATTTTGCTAAGATAGAAGGGAAAAGTGTCAGCGAAGTCGTCAGGGAATTGCTCGAAGAATATGTCAAAACCCGGGATATCGATTCTTATATCGATAATCTATGGGAGCGCATCGGAGGTAAACTCGCGTCAAGTGGGGTTGGCCCCAAGGATATTGAACGCGTTATTCGCGATGTGAGGACCAAACATTGATCAGGGTGGTGGTCGATACAAATGTTTTCATATCTTCCTTCTTTGGTGCTAACCCTCGAAAGATTATTGACTTGTGGAAATCCGGCCAAATCACATTATGCCTTTCGCGGCCGGTAATTGACGAATATATAGATGTCCTCGTACGTATGGGGCTACAGAATGAGCGTGAGTTGGAAGAATTGTTGAGTCTTTTTGCACAGGGCTTTCATGTCTTATTCACCGCTAAAACTCCGAATTTGAACGTTGTTGAAAAAGACCCCGATGATAACAAATTTATTGAGTGTGCAGTGGCGTTGAATTCAAAATTTATTATTTCGGGGGACAAAGCCTTAAGAGAAATAGCGGATTATATGGGCATTAAGATACAGAGCCCAAAACAATTTCTTGATGAATACTCAAAGCTGAATCGATAACCTCTCACCGAACTATGAATGGGGTCTACTATTAACCCATGACAGGGAAAAAAGCTTACAATAAGAGAATTTGCTTGATACAAAGAGCGTCAAGGCTTAAAGGATATGACAGAAAAACCAGTTAACAGAGATGTTAATAAGGATCAAAAGTAGACTTGATCCCTTGCATAATGAGGAGCAGAAGATGTTCAAAGTAATGATACATCCAGCCGACTATGACACTGTCCGGCCGGCCGTGTACCGTGCCTTCGAACTGTTTCCCGTCCAAATAGCCGGCAAAAAGGTTTTGATAAAACCTAATGTCCTGCGTTCATCAAAGGCCGAAGAAGGTATTGTTACTCACCCGGCCGTATTGCGCGCGGTGGTGGAAAAAGTGGAGCAAATGAGGGCGGCCTCAATTGTCGTTGGCGACAATCCCGGACTTTTCGATTACGGGGCCAACGAGAAAAGTTTTAAAGAGACCGGCCTGATGGATGCCGCCAAAGGGTATTATCAAAATATCGGCAACGAATCGCAAACGGTTGCCTTTAATCCGGCATTCATGCCCACGGTAAGCCTCTCTAAGGCCGTATTCGAAGCAGATATCATCATCAGCCTGCCCAAATTCAAAACTCACGGTTTAACGGTCATCACCGGAGCTATAAAAAACAGCTACGGCCTCTTGCCCGGTGCACAGAAAGCCAGGCTGCACAAGATCGCCGGCACCCCGCAGCGATTCCACGAAATGGTGGTGGATGTGTTTCGGCTCCGAGTACCGGAGCTTTTCATCGTAGACGCTGTGGTCGGCATGGAGGGCAACGGTCCGGCCTCTCCCGATCTCAGAGACATCGGTCTGATTTTAGCCTCCGATAATGCCGTGGCCATGGATGCGGTCATCGCCGGAATGATGGGGTTGGAACCGAACCGTCTGCGCTTCCTTCAGAAAGCCAAGGAAATAGGGCTGGGTGACTGCGATCTTGATAAAATAGAAGTCATCGGCACATTGAAAAAACTGCCTGATTTTAAAATTCCTCCCTTGGGCGGCGAAGCCATCATGGAAAACGACGCAATCCAGGAAATGCTTCACAATAAAACGCTGCCGCGACCTCAGGCGGATCCGGACCTTTGCACCGCCTGCGGAGCATGCATCGAGCAGTGTCCTGTGACGGCCTTGTCCATGAACGGCGACATCCCTGAAGTGGACGCCGACACCTGCATTGTCTGTTTCTGCTGCCAGGAAATCTGTCCGGAAAAGGCGATTGCATTGCAATAACTAATTTGAGTACTCGCCGCTGAATAATTTTTCGTAGCGTTCAGGGGTGAAACCGGGCCTGATAAAATGTCGTTTATTGTATATGTTGTCGTCATTTTTCGTCAAAAAACGACGGCAATGGTGCAAGGGGCTTCGCGCTGTCGCAGCGCTTGAAGGACTTCAACGCCGCATCGTCGTTTATCCTCGTGGACCGGCAATGAGAACCAAGGATGGCGTTGATGTCTACCCTTGCAACAGTTTGCCGACCAGCTGGCTGCCGATGCCTTATGGAAAGACAGATAATAACGTAGTTTATGGATCATGAAAAAATCTTCAAAGAACAGATTGACACC
>JACNIG010000017.1 GCA_014383215.1 Candidatus Desulfatibia vada
GTAGCTTTAGCGTAGGCGGCAGAATCAGCCAATACTGGCAATGGTTTTCGTTGTACCGGCATAGAACGAATACATAATTTTATGGAACTATAGGGTAAAAATGCACATTAACATTCAATTATTTGCCTCATTAAGCAACTTCACACCGGTTTCTGCTGAAAAATATCCGATTGCACCGGGCACAACTGTCGGCCTGCTTCTGGAGCAACTGGGTGTTGCCGAAAATGAAGTCAAACTTATTTTTATCGACGGCAAAAAGGGTGATTTGACATCAACGCTGCAGGGCGGAGAAAGAGTCGGTATTTTTCCTCCGGTGGGCGGAGGGTAATTGGTTCCTTCACATCTGTTTGGCAATGTAGTTCATCATTTGTCCTATTACCAGTGCGAATAAATCTTGTGACATAAAGCCGTCCGGAACCTCTTTCATAAACCTGACGGTTATCTCTTCCGTACTTTTTTCAACATTCCCGGTTCGGCGATAAGACTCCTCCAGAATCTTGCGTGTATCTTTGGCAGAATCGATGGATCTGTGTAAATAATTTCGGGCGTCGTCACCGGTCCTGGCACCAAAATGCTCTGCCAGGAAAACATCGATTTCATATCCGGCCATTTTCTTAAGGCTCTGTTGGTACTTATCAAAATTGGAGTTTGCCGCCGTAAAAATCTTGTCACCGAATGGGATGCCCCCGGCGTCGGAAGCAAACATGGCCTTTTCCCGGGGAACGTACACAGCCATGGAGCATGAGGAATGTCCCGGAACATCGATCACTTCCAGAGACAGGTCACCGCAGGAAAAAGCGTCTCCTTCAGCTACAACCTCTTCCACATCAATATTGTATGATTCCATACCAAGATCTTTGATTTTATCTTCCAACCCGTACTCGGCCAGCAGCACCTGGTTTAAAAATTTAATAGTCTCCACAACTTTAGGAGTCGATAATAGCTCCCTGGCACGTAGCGAGGCGGTTACTTTGGCCCCCGGCCAGCGCTTTTTAAAAAAAGGTACAATTCCGCAGTGATCAAAATGCGCATGCAGAATAATGATGCGTTTTATTTTTTCTTCATCGATGTCCAAGGCATTGAGCTGCTCTATCACATCCGGAATAATATGGACCATGCCGCCGCCAAGGAGAACATGCTCCTCTTTACCCTCTAAAAGATAGACACACGACTCTCTGCGCCCGAGCATCAAAATTCTTTCCGTCACCTTCCCAGGCTTTTCTATAATCATTGGATCTCCTTTCTAAAGAAAATGTATATTCTTGTTTTGCTGTATCGTCAAGACTTGAGGGTTAATGAAAAACCCTGGTTTATGCCACCAGTTGACTATTTGATCTGGTTATTCTATTTACTGGGCATGAAACCAACCTTGACAAACGCTGAAAGCATCCCATCCCGCATATTCCACGTTGAGGCTGCCGGCTGCCGGTTTAGAGTCAAAAGCATAGACATGGAGCCGGCAAAAGAAAAACCTACACTGGTGTTTCTGCATGAAGGTCTCGGCTGTATTGAGCTGTGGAGGGATTTTCCCCAGGCTGTCTGTGAATCCACAGGCTGTGACGGGCTGATATATGACCGTAAGGGTTACGGCGGTTCCGACACCTATGGAGGTCCCTGGCCGACAGATTATCTGACGATAGAATCACAGACCTATCTGCCCGCACTGCTGGAAGTCTGTAACATTAAGGATGCTGTTCTCATCGGACACAGCGACGGCGGCACCATTGCCCTGCTGGCAACCTCCTTTTGCGGCGAGCGCATACGAGGTCTCATTACAGAAGCGGCCCACATTTTTGTTGAAGACATCACCTTAGAGGGTATCCGCCGGGCGGTCCGGGCCTTTGAAAGCACGGATTTAAAGGACAGACTGGCCCGCTACCATCACGAAAACACCGACACGATTTTCAACCGCTGGGCGAACCGTTGGCTTTCACTTGAATTTTACGATTGGAATATTGAAGAATATCTTGCCAAAATCACCTGCCCGCTGCTGGTGCTCCAGGGTGAAGACGATGAATACGGCACTGCGGCCCAGGTGCAGAGGATTGTTTCAGGCGTATCCGGACCGGTGGAGTCCCGGCTGATCTCCAGTTGCGGCCATGTACCTCATTTTCAGGCTCAAGAAGCGGTTCTTTCCGAAATGACGGACTTTATCAAATCTCTAATCGGTTGATTTATCAAATTGGATATAATTTCGGCTGATCCAATTTTGCAAGTATGAAATCTAAATAGTGCCCATCCATAAATGTATTTGAGCACTAAGTAGTTTGATTATGTTTATTATTCATGGTATTAATCATAAGTTTGGTAACACTCTGATTCACAAAACAATGGTACTGGAAGATTATCAAAGTAATTTCCATGTTCTTTGATTCTTTATGCAATTATGGCGAAAAAGCCTGGCTTATGAATACAAATAATAAGCCTTAGGAGAAGTTAAGTAATGGTTACGATACAAGAAATAGAGAAAGCTGTCTCCAATTTACCACCGGAGGAGATGGCAAAGTTCCGCGTTTGGTTCGAGGAATTCGATGCTCAACTATGGGATAGGCAACTTGAGCAAGATGTTAAGGCTGGAAAGCTTGACAATATTGCCAATAAAGCATTAACTGACTTCAAAGAAGGCAAATTTACAGAATTATGAAGCACTTTGCCAGCCCTTCTTTTTGGGTATGTTATGAAAAGCTTCCCCAACCAATCAAAGCATTGGCAGATAAAAACTTCTCTTTGCTAAAAAATGACCCGAAACACCCTTCCTTGCATACAAAAAAGGCTGGTAAATATTGGTCGGTAAGAGTGGGACAAAGGTATCGCACTTTATGTATTGAAGTTGAGGGTGGGCTCCTTTGGTTTTGGATCGGCACACATGCTGAATACGACAAACTGTTAAAGTAACCTTCTAAGCCTCTTAATTCCTGACATAACCAAAA
>JACNIG010000016.1 GCA_014383215.1 Candidatus Desulfatibia vada
TTTCTTTTTTTCAAGCTTCACAATTTAACTACACCTCCTTCCATTAATCCTAAAACCAGAGGCAACACATTTACTCCAAATGTAATGTCTCGGTAGGCTGGCTGGGCCGATTAAACACAACAAAGTGCACCTACGGTCTTTGACAGGAATATTATTTTAAATAATTTTACACCAAAGCCTTATAAGCGGTATTTAGCAATATAAACAAATCCTTCCGATCTCGGTTTTTGTGGGAGGATCAAATCAAGACTGTGAAACCTTTTTAAAGGAAGAAGATTATTTGATTAAGTCTTTGATACTGGCCGTATCTATCTTGAAACCGGGTCCCATCGTCGTGGAAACAGCGATTCCTTTCAGATAAGTTCCTTTGCTTGAAGCCGGTTTGAGACGTATGATTGTTTCCAAAAAGGCCGTTGCATTCTGCACAATCTTTTCTACCCCAAACGAAACCTTACCCATTGGAACGTGAACAATCCCTGCCTTTTCAACCTTGAAATCGATCTTTCCGGCTTTGAGTTCACTGACCGCCCTGGCGATATCAAAAGTAACTGTTCCGGTTTTTGCGTTAGGCATAAGGCCTCTGGGACCGAGGAGTCTTCCTATTTTACCCACGGTACCCATCATATCCGGTGTGGCAACTGCTTTGTCGAAGCCGAACCATCCACCTTGAATCTTTTCGACAAGGTCATCATTACCTGCAAAATCAGCACCGGCATCAAGGGCTTCTTTTTCTTTCTCTCCTTTAGCAAAAACGAGGACCCTTACATCCTTACCAAGACCATTCGGCAGCACGACAGTTCCGCGAACCATCTGGTCAGCATGTCTCGGATCCACGCCAAGACGAACTGCGACATCAATGGTTTCATCAAATTTGGCATAAGAAGCGTCTAACGCCATTCTGACAGCCTCGTCAAAACCATGTTTTGTCTCGGCATTTGCCTTCTTAACTGCTTCTAAATATTTTTTACCCCGCTTCGGCATGTTCTCTTCTTCACCCCTTAGTTACTTGTTTTTGTGTTTGAGTCCCGGGTCTCAATGTGTGCAACTTACAACTTGCAGTTCGCAACCCGCAACATTTTCTAGTTGCTAATCTCTATACCCATACTTCTGGCCGTTCCGGCAATGATTCTGCATGCAGCACTTAGATCATAAGCATTTAAATCAACCATTTTCTGTTTGGCAATCTCTTCGACCTGCTGCTTGGTGACCTTGCCGACTATCTCGCGTTTTGGATCACCCGCACCTTTGGCTATCTTTGCTGCTTGCTTTAAAAGGACAGATGCAGGTGGCGTTTTGGTTATGAATGTAAAGGATCTATCCTGGTAGACCGTGATGACAACAGGTATGATCATCCCTTCATCATTGGCCGTCCTGGAGTTAAACGCCTTACAAAAATCCATTATGTTTACACCATGCTGACCCAAGGCTGGGCCAATTGGCGGAGAAGGATTGGCTTTACCGGCCGTTACTTGAAGTTTTATCTGTGTAAGAACCTTTTTTGCCATTTTTATAAATTTCCCTATATTCGTTAGTTTGACATTATAATTTTGTAACCTGTACGAATTCCAATTCCACCGGGGTTGCACGGCCAAATATGCTTACAAGTACCCTTATTTTACCCTTTTCAGGGTTAACTTCATCGACGGTACCGTTAAAGTTTTTAAAAGGGCCGTCTATAACACGAATCTCATCCCCGGATTCAAAAAAGTATTTTGGCTGGGGCTTATCTTTGCCTGCCTCCATTCGTTTTATGATTTGTTCGGCTTCTTCATCAGAGATAGGGGCCGGTCTCTCTCTTCCACCCAAAAACCCGCTGACCTTGGCGGTACTATTAACAACGTGCCAGGTTTCATCATCAAGTTCCATTTTTATCAATATATACCCGGGATAGAACTTGCGCGCCGATGTCTTTCTTTTTCCTTTGACAAGCTCTACGATTTCTTCAGTGGGCACGAGCACTTCACCGAATTTTTCAGGATTAGGAATGGACGCCATACGTTCTTCCAAGGCCGCTTTAACCTTGCTTTCAAACCCCGAATAAACATGAACGATATACCATTTAAGGGCCAATCTTCATCTCCCAAACGACTACTTTAGAACCAAGCGAAGCAGGATTTGCAAACCGCCGTCAACCACACCTAAGAAAAGCGATATGATCATAACCAGGATAATCACAACTACAGTGGAACCCATAGTCTGCTTACGCGTAGGCCATGTAACCTTTTTGAGTTCCACCTTAACTTCTCTGAGGAACTGGATACTTGTATCCAGGTAGCTTTTAATTTTCCCCGGTTCCTTGCGAGTTTTAGCTACATCCTTCTTTGGTGGTGGAACTTGTTTTTTTTTAGACTCCTTGGCTGCTGCCACCGGCAGCGCCATCTGCGTGGCAACACCATCATTTTTTGCTTGTGGTGATGTAACTGCTAAGGCTTTTTTTTTCTTGTTTTTTTTGGCGCTTATAGTTTTTTTTCTTTGTAGCCGTGCCATTATGCTCCCAAAATGGTCAAATCCAAATGAAACCATCAAAGAAATTTCTTGGTTTATGTCAATTGCCGGGCTTGCTCTTTTGTCTTTGGCAGGCCAGGAGGGATTCGAACCCCCAACACTCGGATTTGGAGTCCGACGCTCTACCGTTGGAGCTACTGGCCTGTATCATTTCTTCTATTTGGTTTCTTTATGCAAAGTATGTTTTCTGCAAAATCTGCAATACTTGCTGAATTCCAACTTGTCCGGCGTTGTGCGTTTATTCTTGGTCGTTGTGTAGTTTCTCCTTTTGCATTCGCCGCATGCAAGGGTAACAATTATTCTCACCAGAAAACTCCTTCACTGTTATTCGATAATTTCGCTGACCACACCGGCGCCGACGGTCCGGCCGCCTTCCCTGATGGCAAACCTGAGCTCTTTTTCCATCGCGATCGGCG
>JACNIG010000015.1 GCA_014383215.1 Candidatus Desulfatibia vada
AATATGCGAAATCTGTGGATTATAAATAGAGATTAGAGATTGATGTGTCAAGACCATGCAACAAGTTAGTTCGCTTCGGCTCACAATTGGAATGATGGAACTATGGAATGATGGAACTATGGGTCTTTTTTGAATCACATTGAAAAAGGTTATGATTTATGAGATAAGCCCATTATGAATCGTAAAAACATGAATAGAGGTTTCAAAAAACTCAGGGTCTGGCAAGACGCCATTTCCCTTTATGTTTTGGCCTATAAAGTATTTTCCGGATTTCCATTCGAGCTCAAGAAAGTAGCTGCCAACAGCATCGATGCTGCTCACAGCATTTCAAGAAATGTTTCAGAAGGCTATTGTCGTCGAAGCCTGAAAGAGTATTTAAATCATCTAAATATTGCTCTTGGTTCCTGTGGAGAATTTCATTCTTGCTATGAAAGTTTTAAACAAGCCGATCAAATTAAAGACGATGAATACGAACAATTAGATCAACTCCACTATAAAGTTGAAAATGCATTACTTAAGTTGATTAAATCTCTTCAAAAAAAGCAAAAAGATAACCAGTGGGAAGATACCTTTCATTCTAAGTGAGGATTATTTGAACATTATTCCATTATTCCACTATTCCATCATTCCAATGCGTCGGCAAGCGAATATGATAAATAAATGATCTATATTTTCAACAAGTTGTAGATTTTACGAGACGCAATTACCGGTTGAAGAATAACTTCCTGTATGTAAATAAGGATCATCTACAAAATAGTTGGAGTGATCCTAAGGATTCAGGGGGCCAAGGATTCAAGGGTTCGAGTGAAATACTTTAAAAACCACTGAAGGATCCAAGGGGTCGAGGGTCCAAGGATTCAAGTGAAAAGCAAAAAAATATTCAAAGAAAAGAACCCAGATTTTGTTGGCAGGGGATTTAGGCTTCATTGAAAAAGGTGAATTGGGTACAGCAAAAAAAGACATAGCAAAAATCGAAAGAATGTTAAAAGCGCTGATAAAATCATTAGAAAACAAACACTTGAACCCTTGAACCCTTGAATCCTTGGACCCTCTTCTCCAACTAAATTCGAGAATAACCTTATTCTATTTGATGGGAGGTCACAATGTTTCACAAAAGCGATAATAGCGGTTACAAGCAGATGCTGGAAGGGATAAAGATTAAGACTCTGGTTTTTGGAGAAAAAACGCTTTTAACCGAATTCCGACTGGAAAAAGAGAGTAAAATACCCCGACACAGCCATCCGCATGAACAGACAGGATACCTGGTTTCAGGTCGAATGCTGCTTTTTATCGGTGAAGAAACTTTTGAGGCCGAAGCGGGTGACTCCTGGAGCATTCCCGGAGATGTTGAGCATAGTGCTGAAATCATAGAGGATTCAATCGCTGTAGAGGTCTTTTCACCGGTTAGAGAAGACTACTTGCCGGAAAACTTAACCTGACAATAAAATCGTGTTACGATTTTATGAAACTCCCGCAACACAGACTGCGGGATCAGATGGCGAAAGGCTAAACTTTCTCCTTAAAAAGGATTTTATCATCTTAAAGTAACATGAATTTTTCGCCCTACTGCCTTGGCAAATTTTTCGTAAGTAGATAGACGGATATCGGTTGCATGATTTCCCATATGTGACACGACCGATTTCGTGGTTTTGAGACGTTTTGCGATTTGTTCCTGGATAAGCCCCGCTTCCAAACGAGCCTGTTTTAAAAGGATGCCCAGTTTAAACGTCTCGGGCCGCTCATCGTATCCGGACCAAAATGATACGTTCGTGCATAAATTGCAGAAATAAAACACGTTCTGCACGAACATTATTTCTCAAAAAGGCTGCGGCATTAGCTCTCCTTTGAACTGAAAGATTATGCCAGTCCTTTTTATCCTGCTTCTTTTAAAAAGCCACTTACATATTTGTGAAGCACACTTCCAATTAATGTTTGATAAGGTATGCCTTCCCGGGCGGCTCTTCTTTGTAAGGCGAAAAGATCATTTTCCGAAATCCTTATGTTGATCTTACGATTCTTTTTCATCGTATTGCGAGCTATTGTTTGGTAGTCAGGCTGAGATTTTGAGGGCTTTAGCATTCCATTTTCATATGCCTCTAAGATTTCTTTTTCGTATTCATCAAGGACTATTTTTTTTTGTTTCTTAACCATTTTTTCCTCCAAGGTACTTCTTGGTTGCCTTTCTACTGGGAATTATCGTTTTAAGAAAATACCCGTTTTTATCGATAACACACGGAACTAAATAGGCATATCCATCCACATCAACAATCAGTATTTTTTGATTTGGATACTTCTTCTTGTTGGGATGATCTGTTTCAATAACTTTAGCTCCGGATTCAATTCTTTGGACTATTTCTTCGAATGTAATTTCTCTTTCTCCGGCTAGCACTTCGTTTTTTTCCGTATTCCATCTGAATATTTTCATAGGTATATATTGTGTGGCATTGTAGAGGCAATGTCAACCAGTTTCCAAACCCCGACATTAATTTAGTTTGAGTGGCTTTATTTGTCTTTTCGCTCACTAAATGCGTCAGCGGCTTGAAGTCAGCGCTATTTTAATTTCCATAAAATCACCCGATGATTTTACGGCTGCAAAAATAAGAAAGGGCTAACCATTAACGGATAACCCCTTGATATCATGGTGTGCCCGTTGAACTCCTCATCATATTATAAAATAATGTGAAATCCCGCTTTGCGGGAGCAGGACCTGTGCGCCTACTGCGGGATTTCGGCTGGCGCCTCAACCTGCTGCTTGGCTCTCTCCTGCCGGTTTTTTTCCGCGCCTATAAAATGGGGAGTGAACTGTGTCGTTGATCCCCATAACTATTTTTTTGTGGTGCGCCCGGCAGGATTCGAACCTGCGACCTACGGATTCGTAGTCCGGCGCTCTATCCGGGCTGAGCTACGGGCGCAT
>JACNIG010000154.1 GCA_014383215.1 Candidatus Desulfatibia vada
TGTTTTCAATGAAGTCCTGACGTTCGAAGAAGCCGGTGTGACCGACAAGTAGTAATGAATCCGGGCCCATAGGACCAGGCTTTGGTTTCACCCCAAAGGGGTGCACCTATCTCAAATGAATAAATTAAATTCCAAATATCAAATTGCAAATTACAAACAAATCACAATGACCGAAATTCAAAATAACAAACTTTGGAATTTCCTTGAGATTTGGTGCTTGTAGTTTGGAATTTCCTTGGAATTTGGTGCTTGTTGTTTGGAGCTTGTTTGTTTTTTTGGTGCTTGGAATCTGTGATTTTAGACACAAAACTCCAAGGCAGAGCAAATATCTCTGCCCTAGCCCAAAATGCCAGGTTTTTCAAGACTTATTGAGGGTATATTTTTTAGAATACCCACGCGGTGTTACCATATAGTTAAGGTAGGTGACGGAAGCGCTGCTGCCGATAAAAACCGTTGTCTGCATATCCACATCTTCTTTGTGAAGATCTTTTAAGGGTACGATCTGCACGTTCTGCCCCTCCCGCATGGCGCGGGCAACAATTCCCACGGGAGTTTGTGGATCTCTGTATTTTAGGATAATTTCCTGTGCCTTTTTAAGCTGCCAATCCCGTTTTTTGCTTTTGGGGTTATACAGGACGATGACAAAGTCAGCTTTTGCCGCTGCTTGCAGGCGCTGTTCAATCTGTTCCCAAGTGGTCAGCAGATCGCTCAGGCTGATGGCGGCAAAATCGTGTGTCAAGGGAGCACCAAGGAGAGCTGCACCGGAGCAGAGGGCCGGGATTCCGGGAACAACTTCGATGCGTAAATTGCGGCTATCCATTTTCATCTCAGGTGCATCACCTGGTGAAACCACATAAATATTTTTACGATTACACATTTCAAACACCAGCCCCGCCATGGCGTATACACCTGGATCCCCGCTGGAAACGATGGCACAGGTTTTTCCGTCCAGGGCCGTTTCAATGGCCGTTTCAACCCGTTCCACCTCTTTTGTCATAGGTGTGCTGATGATCATTTTGCCCTCAATCAACGGCCGAATCAGTTCGATGTAGGTGGTATATCCGGCCACTGCATCAACGCCTGCCAGGACATCCATGGCACGTTTGGATAAATGATCCATACTGCCGGGACCGATGCCTACAATGAAAAGGGAATTCTGGCGACGGCCACGGTCATGTTTTTTGTGCTCTGCTTGGGAACTATCAGTCGGCCCTGGTGCGAGCCCAGAATCGCTGCTGCTTCGCATACGCTTTCAACTCCTATATGTTTTTTTGCCATCACGGACGGATTTTCTATGGTTTGAACCGCGTTTAACTCTTGGGGCGCAAAGAATTTGATGGGGATTTCTAAATCCTTGGCCAGCGCCGGCAAGCCGGCTGTATCAGCCCTGCGATCAACACTGGCAAGGCACTTCAAACACCTGACGGCCAGAGCAAATCGACCCAAGATGTTAAATAAAAATTCTTGTAACTCTTCAAAACTCGTATCACGGTGGCACCCTATTCCCGCTACCAGGGTCGCGGGTCGCAGCACCAGGGTATTATCCGGCACTTTTATCTCTTTATCGTCGATGTATACACCGGCATGTACGTGTTTTTGAGGACTCTCTTTTCCGTCTGACTTTTTTGTAGGAAATGGTAAAACCTTAACTGCTTTGAGATCGTCACTTAAAAAGTTATAGGGATCATGGAGATAAATCGGCGCACCGCTAAGCATCGCCATGCTGACGGTTTTGATTGCGCTGAAATTTTCGATGTAAAGGTTCTTTTCCCTGGCCAAAACATCAACGGCCGGTAGCCGATTGACGTCGGTGGCAGTGGTAATCACCGGATCCGCCTGAATCAGCTCGGCCACTTTGAGGGTAAGTGCATTGGCCCCGCCGATATGCCCTGAAAGCAGGCTGATCACATATTGCCCGTTTTCATCGGCCACCAGCACCGCCGGATCTTGGGTTTTGTTCCTGATCAGAGGTGCAATCATCCGTACGACAATACCGGTTGACATGATGAAGATATGGGCGGAATACAACAAAAAATGTCGTTGAACGGCATCTTTTAAACGCGCAAACACATGGGTCCGGTCGAAATCAGACGCAAGTTCGACGGTAACAAATAAATCCGCCGGCGGCATTTTGCGGGCAATCGCTTCCGCCAGCTGCGCCCCTTTGGGCGTAATTGCCCAAACAGCAATGTTAGCTACATCGGTCATAAAGTAATTTGTAGGCGTTTACAGGTTCAGAGTTCACCGTTCAGGGTTCAAAGGTTCAGGGGTTAACGCAGAACCTGGAACGCAGAACCTGTGAACCTTAAAAGATGAACATATTCAAAGATTAACGTCCAACATCGAACATCGAACATTGAACATCGAATGATGAAATCGCTTCAGTCTTCGCCTCCGGCTTCGACCCGACAGGTCGCTCCGCCAGTTTATAAATTGGCAGAATACCTTATTCAAAATTCGATGTTGGACGTTCGATGTTCGATGTTCAGTCTGTTAGGGGTTGAGAGAACCAACTTTTGAATCTCTGAACCCCTGAACCTTTGAACCCTGAACCTGTGAACGGTTACCTAAACTTGTTATTTCCGGTAACCATGTGTAAACTCTTTGTCATACAGCTTGGATTTCGCTGTCAATTGCTCCGTCCCAACCTCCAGGACCTTGCCGACAATGATCAGGGCTTGATGGGTTATGTTTTCAGAGTGGACGGTTTCTACAAGTTTCTCAAGGGTTGTCCTGATAATTTTTTCCTCGGGCTGGCTGACGCGAAACGCCACGGCACAGGCGGCTGAACTACCGTAAGCTTCTTTCAGGATTTTAGCTACCTGGTCGATGAGTGATATGCTGAGGTAAACCGCCATGGAAGTGCGGTGTTCGGCCAGTTTTTCCAAGGCTTCGGCTTCAGGTACCGGCGTTCTCCCGGCCACGCGTGTTAGGATCAATGTCTGAGAAACTTCCGGCAGTGTGTATTCAAGCCCCATGGCGGCCGCGGCCGCAAAGGCGGCAGTGACTCCCGGAATAACCTGGTAGCTTATATTCCGTTTTTGCAGCTCTGCCATCTGCTCAAAAATAGCGCCGTAAAGACTCGGGTCTCCGGAATGCAGCCGCACCACTCTTTCTCCGGCCTTACAGGCCCTTACCATCTCATCAACTATCTGTCCAAGATTCAAAGCGGCACTGCTGATCCGCCGGGTTTCGGGTCGGGTCCACTTCAAGACCGCCTCCGGCACCAGCGACCCGGCATATATCACCACATCCGCCGTCATCAAGGCCTGCTGCCCTTTGACCGTAATCAAGTCGGGATCACCGGGACCGGCGCCGACAAACATAACCGGGTAGATTTCTTTTTCCATAATAAAATTGTGTTACAATTTTATGAAACGCGGCTACGCCGCTCAGTCTGTTTTCTGTCCTGAAATAATCCAAACCGGATTCAGGGTTTCAAATCGTTCACTCCACGGCATCGATTTGCTGCGAAGAACCTGGACCTGGATAACTTCGGTGTTGAAACCGTTTTTACGCATCGTTTTCTGGGATGTTTCCAGGTTAGCTATCAGCACCGTGTTGATTACCATCACACCGTCGGGTTTCATCAAAGAGGCGGCCTTAGAGATAATTTGCTCCAGATCACGCCCGCCGCCGCCGATAAAGACACGATCCGGAGTCGGGAGGCCGCTGAGCCCGTCCGGCATAACGGCTTGAAGCGTTTCAATGTTGTTTATCCCAAAACGCCTGATGTTGGCTTTAATCTGATCGATCCTTTCTGCTTTCTGTTCAACAGCGATAATCCTGCCTCGCTCTAAAAACACGGCCGCTTCAATGGCAACCGATCCGCTGCCGGCCCCGAGATCCCAAAGCGTATGGTATGGCAATAACTTGAGCTTTGCCAAAGTAACCGCCCGAATTTCGGTTTTGGTGATCAAACCGTTTTCGTGTTCGAAAAGGTCTTCGGAAAGTCCCATGTAAAGCTTCTGCAACGAGCTATTCGTTTCCGGTTTACGTTTCAATATCACCACATTGGGATCAGCGAAGTTAAGGTCCTTTGCTGCTTCCAATTGATACCATCCTATTTTTTCATCCAGGGTTCCGAGTTTTTCAAACACGCCCATTTTTAAATTGATAACGCCTTTTGAAATAAGAAAATCTGCCAGCCAGGCCGGGTTTTTGTCAGGATCGGTGAAAACGGCCACCTGCTCGTGGCGTTTCAGTGCCTGGAGCAGTTCCGGTTCGTGGTTGCGGCCATGCAGGCTGATGACCTTGACATTGCTCCAAGGCTCCTTGATTTTTGCAAAAGCAGCGGCTATGGAGGAAATATTGGGCAACACCTCAATCCGGTCAGGCCCAAGCGCACGGACCAACACGGAACCGATGCCGTAAAACAGGGGGTCGCCCGAGGTCAGAACCACGATCCGTTTGCTTATCATTTGGTCTTGAATATAGGCGACGATTGCCTTCAGATCTTTGGTGATCTCTTTTTTGACGACACCAAGGTCTTCAAAATACGCCAGGTGCCGTTTGCCTCCTATAAGGATGTCGGCTTTTTGGATGATCTTTCTGTGTGCGTCGGTGAGATCTGAGGGCGTAAGCCCCATCCCGATGATGGTGACTGGTTTCATATCTTGGTTCATCTTCATCCGGTCTTTTCGGAATCGAAGATAACATTCCCTTCAAAGTCATAAATTACGCTCTGAATCTGAACGCCGGGCCCTGCAAACCGCCGGGCAGAGGTTACAATCCTATTTCCGACCTGCGCTATCACTTCCGGAAATTCTGGCAGGATATAATCCAGTGCATGCCGGGCCGTGTTGGCGGCAGCAATACGGCCGGCCAAACTTCTTCTGCCGGTTGATTCAAATGCCCATTCAGACAATTTCTGCAAAGACAAGCGCGTTTTGGCTGCGTGAGTGTGGGGCACCCCCTGGGCCATCTTGACGGCTTTGCCGAAAAAAACGGTCAGCGACGCTTTTTTCAAGCCTTTCTCGGCAACCTTGGACAGGGACATCTGAAAATAGTCGCCGATTTGAATAAATGCTTCTTCGGAAAGTTTGTTCCAGCGCATCTGGGAATAGCGTTCGCTGCGACGCCCGGTGGCCAGTATTACCTGCTCAAGGCCCGCAGCCCCGGCAACCGAAAGGGCTGCATCGATGGTGGCAATATAGGCCTCATGCGACATGGGCCGCACAACTCCGGTGGTCCCAAGTATGGAAATTCCCCCCACAATCCCCAAGCGTGCATTCAGGGTTTTTTGGGCCAGAATCTCACCTTGAGGAACAAACAGTTCCGTGGCAACGGCACCCTGGATACCGTATTGCTGCTCAATCTCCTGGACGCTTTGAACTATCATTTTACGAGGTCCCTCGGTTATGGCAGGCTCACCGACCGGAATTCCCAGTCCGGGTTTTGTGACCCTTCCAACACCCTTGCCGCCGGTAATCACCACACTCTCTGTAGCATTCGTCACAGGATAAGTGACCAGGGCGCCGATTTCAGCCTTGTGGGTGACATCCGGATCATCCCCGGCATCCTTTATCACTGAACAACGCGCGCTTTGCGCGCCCACGCGAGCGCAGGTATGTATCTGAATCCGAATCTTCTCACCTGTAAGGAAACGTACAAAAACATGATCGGGTGCTTGATCCGTCAGCAGCAGCAATAGCGCTCCTTTGGTCGCTGCTGCTGCGGCAGTTCCCGTGGTAAATCCGCTTTTTAGTGTTGGGCTTTGATCAGGTGTCATCTTTCTTTATCCCACCAAATAATATATATAGCCTACAAAAACAAGGCTCATAATCCGAAAGCCCTGGCCCATCAGCAGCAGTTGAGTACCTATTTTGGGTGCAAATATGCCTATGTAGCGCGGCAGTTGGTGGCGCAGGGCCCGCACCGGAAAGGCAACAATATTACCGATTAACAGTGCCAGGACCGTCTGCTTGGTAGTCAGTACGCCTGCATCTAACAAGGCTCCTGCAGCGGCAAATCCGGAGGTAAACTCCGCTGCAAAACTTAAAATTACTACCGAAAGGGATTCCATGGGCACAAATGAGGTGACCACATAGCCGGCCAACAATTTTCTGGCGGCTTCAAACATACCCATAGCGTTTAATACATATACAACAACATAAATGGGTATCACATAAACAGCAATACCGCTAATCCGTCCCGGCAATTTTTTCCTGATAATCTTGTATAAACCGCGGCTTTTTTTCTCCTGGGAGCTTTGTTTTAATTCTTTCTGTTGCCCATTGTCATCCGGCTGCATACCCGTTTGAAAATGGCCATATATCAAAAATATAATGGTTCTTACGACCATGGCGCTAAACGTCAGTAAAAAGTAGAGTGCGCCGGCCCATCCGGTCAGCGGAATTACAATAAAAAACGTGGTCGGCAGGTGCAAAAAATAGGCCGGCATCTGATTGACAAAGTTAGACAAAAAAAGCTGCTTGCGGGTAATCTTTTCATCTTTATAAAAGTCAAGGAGCATGGCATTGGCTGCCACTCCAGATAAAAACGCCGTCACAAACGCAGCTCCGCAGCGTTGACCTAATTTGCTAAATCGAAACATGGGCCCCGCCAGTTTCGCCAGCTTTTTGGTCCACCCCAGCGCTTCAATCGTCTGGCCTACTACAAGTCCGACGGTGATAAAGAACATCAGGCGCGTCAACGGCCAAAGCAGTTTGGTGGTAATGCGGTGAATGCCCAGATTATCCACCCAAATGGTGCCGCAGATGAGTATGGCCACCGAAATAACGCAGGAAACGGCCAGTCTGATGTACTTGGGCTCAGCTTTTGAGGGTCTCATCGACTTTTTTCTGTTTAGCGAAAATCAGGGTCCAGTAATCAGGACGGCGCTCACAAAGTTCTTCGATATCGGGGTATACTTTTTCATCCTCCTGGCTGCAGTTGGAAATGCCGATGGCATCCTGATACACTCCGGCCTCTTTAATAGCATTGGCGATATCTTCAACGTTGCGGTAAGCCTTTAAAAACACCACGCATTCCGGCTTGGCAGCAAAGGCCCGCAAGCGTTCTCCTCCCTTGGCCCCTGAAGTCAACAGTAAAGATTCTTCACCTTCTACCAGGGGAGTGTTCAGGCAGGCGGCGGCGGCCTGATAGGAAGTGATACCCGGTATGCTCACAACAGGAAACTGCGGTGCCATTTTTTGAATATTTTTCAGAATGTATCCATAGGTGGAATATGTCATGGCATCCCCCAGAGTTATAAACGCGACCTTTTTGTCCTGCTCCAGTTCATTGATAATGGTTTGGGCATGCAACTTCCAGGCTTTTTCCATCTCCGATATATCCCGGGTCATGGGAAAATAGAGCATCCGCACCGGAGTCAGATCAGGAATGTGAGGTTTGGCAATACTTAAGGCCAGGCTGTAGGCGTTTTTGGTAGATGCGGCCGCAAAAACCTCATCCACAACGTTTAATACCCGTGCCGCTTTGAGTGTGATCAGTTCAGGATCACCGGGACCGACTCCCAAACCGTATAAAATACCCTTTTGCTGTTTCATGTTGTCCTCTTTTTTAAAGTAGTACCCTAATTGAGTTAAAACTCAATGTGTCAGTTGTTTGTTGTCCGTTGTCAGTTGTACAATCTAACTTGGTTTATCCGGCGTTATGATAACGCTTTGTCTGAAAATTTATAAATCAAAACTTTAATTCATCTAAATTAGCTACGGACAGCAGACAACGAACAACGGACATCGAGCGTTTCGCTCGAATAGAGTAGTACTACGTTTCGGCGGCCATAATTGCCAGTGCATTGACGACACTGGCGGCTACATTGGATCCGCCTTTGCGTCCAATATTGGAAATGTAGGGAAAATCAAGTTCGATCAGTGCGGCCTTGGATTCAGCTGCATTCACAAATCCAACGCAAAGACCGATAATCAAAGCAGGGCCGGCTTTATTTTCTCTAACAGCTTCAATCAAACGTAACAAGGCGGTGGGTGCATTACCGACCACATAAATGCCGTCTTCCATTTTTTCAAGGGCTGCATCTACGGCTGCTTTGGCCCTGGTAGTGCCGGCGGCCGCTGCTGTTTGGTTCACTTTTTCGTTATTAATAAGACATTCCACGGAGACTCCAAACCGAGAAAGTTCCTTTTTACGGATGCCCGCTTTGGCCATGTTCGTATCGGTAATAATGGTTTTCCCCTGTTGTATGGCGCCTACTCCGGCTGCTATGGCGTCCGGATGGAAACGAACGCTCGTCTGGTAATCGAAATCCGCGGAGGTATGAATCATCCGGCGGACCACCTGCCATTGCATGGCGTTAAAATTATGCGTTCGAGCCTCTTGATCAATGATCTTGAAACTCAATGCTTCGATCTGTTCGGGTTTCATGAGCTGTTGTTCCTTTCTTGGTATCTTCTCAACAAATGGAGGCTACCGGTAATGAAATTTGAAAATGGCTGACTGTTTGAACGCATTAGTGAGTGTTAAGAAAAAACAGCAACTATCTGATATCTTCATAAACAATAGAGACGTAATAACCATAGATCATTCTTATTTCAATGTTATGGCCCTGTTTTTTCTTTAGACTCACTTTTGCGTGAGTTTCAGACGTTTTCAAATTTTATTACCGGTTGCCGCGCCACTGACCAGAACTTATTGAAAAGTCACCTTTCTTGCTGGTAAATTAAGCAGTTTTCAACAAAACGTTTGCCCACCTCCGGCTGGCTCCCGAAATGTAGATGAATGTAGCTTCCCAGTGTTCGCCTGATCTGATAGCCCGTTGAGGGTTTTTTAAGACCGGCCCTTTCCGTAACCGTAAACACCGTCTCAATGTCGCTTTTTTCGATTTCTGTATCGATCTCAGAGTAATGGAATTCATGTCCCCGGGCACGCAGGCCTGTATCACCAATAACCGCAGGGTTTGAAAGTGTAATTTCCCGATACCCTAAAGACTTCAGCCGGTCATACATACGTGCCTGAAATGGAAAACAGCCGACCATGGGAAATCGTTCACCATCCGTGCCGCAAATTTCACGGCACAGGTACATGAAACCGCCGCACTCACTGAAAATCGGCATGCCCTCATGGCTTTTCTGCAAAATCTGCTGCCGTATTTCCTCATTTTCAGCCAGTTCCCCTGCTGCAAGCTCGGGGTAGCCGCCTCCCAAATAGAGGCCGTCTAATTTTTCAGGAAGGATCCGGTCGGCAACGGGTGAAAAATAGATTAATTCAGCGCCACAGAACTTTAACATTTCCAGATTATCCGGATAATAGAAGCAAAAGGCCCGGTCCCTGGCCACCCCGATTCTAACGCGGCCCGGAGGTATTTTCCCCTCGGGCTGTGGCGATGGGATTGCGATAGAGATTTCCGGCAACTTCTCCAACAGCTGATCTAATTGCAGGCTCTCTTCAAGCAGTTCCGCCAAACAATCAATCTGGTCGGCGCTCAGTGGAGAGTCCTCACGGGTTACCAGCCCTAAATGGCGCTCCGGCAGTCGTATGCTTTCATTGCGGATAATTCCGCCCAAGCACGGCATGTCAACATTTTCTTCTAATGCTTCTTTGAGATACTCCCAATGGCGTTGGCTGCCTAAGTTGTTAAAGACCACCCCGGCAAAAGTTACTTCCCGGTCGAACCGTTCGAATCCCTGCACCAACGCGGCCGCGCTGCGTGCCATGCTACGGGCGTCGACAATCAAAAGAACCGGAAGGTTGAGCCATTTGGCCATTTGAGCAGTAGAACCCGCTTCGCTTTTACCGTCATAGCCGTCAAACAGCCCCATGACACCTTCCACAACAACGATGTCTGCTTTGCGGCTGTGTTGGGCAAAGCATTTGAGGTTGTAATCTTTGGACAACATCCACCCGTCGAGGTTATAACCGGCAATACCGGTGACGGACGCATGATGTCCGGGGTCAATAAAGTCAGGCCCTACCTTAAAGGATGCTACCCGCAACCCTCGCTTTAAAAATGCGGCCAGCAGTCCTAAAGCCAGAGTTGTCTTTCCGCTGCCGCTTTTCGTTCCTGCAATGACCAGTCCTTTAATGGTCTCCCCCTTCAAATAATTGCGGATAGAGATACCTTCCGATTTTAAGAATGCCGTCTACCAAACGCAAAGTTGGTCGCGACACTGTCATTTCATCAATGATCAAAATCTGATCGTTCTTAATTGCTTTTATGGCCGAAAAGCCGGATTCTGCTTTTATTAAAGCTACCGTGGGCCGGTTCATAGCCCCTTGCTGAGAAATAAACACATCGATTTCATCAGCATGGGAAAGGATTCTCTCCTTACCGTAAAACGCGATGTTGGTGTTTCTAACCTGTTGTGCATCTTGGGCTATGTTAACACCACCGGCGGTCTTGAGGGCAAACATTGCCATGGCATCCGGTGCAAACGTTTTCATCTGTTTGTGAATGGCTTCAAAGTACACTTTTTTTTTCGTTAAGATTGGCCCTGTCAATGATTCGATTTCCGACACCTTGTGCTTAAACTGTGCGATCATCTGCTCTGCTCTGTCTTGCTTGCCTGTCAGGATTCCCAGAATTTCCCAGTAAACGTACATTTCATCAATTGTGCCGGGCTGCAGTGATACAACCGTGATAGCGCTTTTTTCAAGTCGCTGCACCAGCTGTGGATATCCGCGATCGATCATGGGACGTATCAGGACCAAATCCGGCCTGGCCGCCATAAATTTTTCGGGATCATCATGGTATGAAAAAACCGTCTTGGCTTGCGCCTTGGGCGGATACGCTTCGTTGGGCGATACACCGATAATTTCCCCATCGAGACCCAGTGAAAAAAGATTTTCCGTGTGCGCGCCGTAAAGTGAAATTATCCTTTCATACGGCCGGCGCGCATCAATACGCCGGCCGGCCTGATCGATGATGACAGCACCGGCATTGACGCCAAAAGGCAGGCTTTTGGCTTCCGTTTGGATGGCGAAACCCGCCAAAATAAGAATAAACAATATTATGGTTTTGCTATTCAACATTTCTACTTCTGGTTCTTCTCCAATTTAGTTGGAGTAAAGGGTTCAAGGATTCAAGGGGCCAAGGGTTCAAGTGTTTGTTCTCTATGGTTATTATAAGCGCTTTCAGCAGTTTTTCGATCTCTAATATAATTTAATTCGCTGCACTCAATTCTATTTTTTCAATGAAGCCCAAATCTTCTGCCAACAAAATCTGGGGTCCTTTCTTTGATTATTTTTTTTGCTTTTCACTTGGATCCTTCATTGGTTTTTAAAGTATTTCACTCGAACCCTTGAATCCTCGGCCCCTTGAACCCTTAGGATCATCTCCAATTCTTTTGGAGATGATCCCTATTTTTTAAATACTACCTGCATGGAGTCCGAATACGGCTCAAAATAAATTTTGCTGTCAACCTGAAAAACATCTCGCAGGGTCTCACTGTTTAAAATCTTGTCTATGGGTCCGTTAGCGACCACATTTCCATGCTGTACAAAAATAAGATGATCGCAAAACGCAGCGGCAAGATTAATGTCCTGCATCACGGCAATTACCGTTTTGGTCTCGTTGGCTACCCCTTGGGCCGCCAGTTTGAGCATGCCGATGGCATGATTGATATCCAGGTTTGACGTAGCTTCGTCCAGAACCAAAACCGGTGAATCCTGTGCCAGGGCTCTTGCGAAAACAACACGCTGTCGCTCCCCGCTGCTAAGCTGGGTAATAAAACGGTTTTCAAATTCCAGGGTGTCTGTCTTTACCATTATGTCTTGAACAAACCTTATGTCCCGGGTCGATGGGGCCGCAAACCTTTTGATATGAGGATAGCGGCCCATCATTACCACTTCTTTAGCCGTAAACGGAAAGTTTATGTAAAAATTCTGCGGAACCAGTGCGATTTCTCTGGATAGTGACTTTTTAGAATAACCAGCCAGAGTTTTACCCTTGTAACGGATACGGCCTGCCGTCGGCTGGATGTGGTTTATCATCAGATCAAGCAGTGTTGTTTTGCCGCATCCGTTGGGCCCGATGATTCCATAAAACACGCCGGCTTCCAGGGTAAGGGAAAGGCTGTTAATAACCCTTTTCAATTTATATCCAAAAGAAATTTGGTCAATTTCAAAAAGTTTCTCCACTACCACACCTTCGCTTTTTGCTGTTTTCGGAAGATGTAACAGAAAAAAGGCCCGCCAATCAGCGCGGTCAGTACGCCGATGGGTATCTCGTTGGGCAACACCGCCCGTGTGAGCGTATCCGCTCCCAGCAGTAAAACCGCACCTGCCAGCAGAGAAACAGGAAGCAGCTTTTGATTATCCGGCCCGGTAATGGATCGCATCATGTGTGGCACTAAAAGTCCCACAAAACCGATAATTCCGGATACCGAAACACAAATTGCCGTCACTAAAGAGGCGGTTACCAGAAGAATCAGCGGTACTTTTTGAGTATCGACCCCGAGGGAGGAAGCCGACCGGTCGCCTAAAGACATAAGATTTAAGTCCCTTGAATAGAATAGAAAAACGCCAAACCCAAAACAGACACAAATTAGGGTTATGGCTACATCCGCCCATGTTTTGGATGCAAAACTGCCCATCAGCCAGAAAATAATGATTGAGACCTGCTCGTCGGCGATATATTTCAAGAAGCTAATGCCGGCAGACAAGATAGCCGCCACGATGATACCGGACAGGATCAGATTGTTGGAGGAGTACCCTCCACCGGACGATGAGAGGTACAGGACAAACATCAAGGTGCTCATGGCTCCTATGAATGCCAGAAGAGGAACTGACCAGGTGCTCATAAAACTGATATTGAACAAAATGGCCAGCGAGGCTCCAAAGGCAGCGCCCGCAGAGACTCCGAGGGTATATGGATCTGCTAAAGGATTTAAAAGTATCCCCTGAAACACTACACCCGCAATGGCCAATCCTCCGCCGACAATTGCCGCCGTCAAAATGCGCGGCAGGCGCACATCCAAAACCACTACCGGCAACAGCCTGTCCATGTCAGCCAAAATACCGGTGTTGCCTGAAATTTTAGCCAAAACAATCCTGATGACATCGCTAAAAGGTATTTTAATATATCCCATGCCGGCGGAAGCAACAATGATTAGAACCAGCAAAAGCATCAAAAGTATAAGTTGGCTACCTGGTGAAACCATTGATCGCTTGGAACCGGTCAGTCGTGTATGATTCGCATCTTTGTTCATTTTAATGTCATTTTAGGTGTAGTTTCGTTAATGCTCGGAAACTTTCATATCCGCAGCATTATTGTTTGCCTAAAACCGGGACAGTGCAATCCCCAAATGCTCAATCCAGCCGGCCACAATTTCGTAGATATTTTTACTTGAACCTATACCGATAAAAAAAGCCCTTCAAACCAATTTTGGCTTGAAGGGCTGCACCCAGTTTACTTCACCCTTTTCTGATTTGTCTTAATCCCCGTCACACGCAGGGGATTGACTACTACTAAGGCAGGTCTTCTGACTTTCGGATCAATCTACTAATTGCGCCTTCCCAATGGGTTTATTCCCATCAGTGGTATCGTGCAACGTTCGTCCCCGATTACAGCGGCGGGACCGCTCCCGACTTTAACGGGATTCCCTTTTAATCCATACGGCACCTTACATAACTGTATAAAAGATTGTCGAAATCAAGTCAATAGTGATTTAGATTGTTTTCGTCTTCGGCAATTAAATCCATCAAATATTGTCCATATTCGTTTTTTATCATTGCAGCTGCAAGCTGGGCGAGCTGTTCATTATCGATGTAGCCGAGGTTATAGGCAATTTCTTCAATACATGATATTTTAAGTCCCTGGCGCTGCTGGATGGCCTTAACAAAACTGGCGGCTTGTTGCAGGGCTTCCTGGGTTCCGGTGTCCAGCCAGGCAAAACCCCTGCCCAGAAGTGCAACCTTGAGTTGACCTCTTTTTAGATACGCCATATTAACGTCTGTAATTTCAAGCTCTCCCCGCGCCGACGGTTTGAGGTTGGCTGCGATGTTGACTACATCGTTGTCGTAAATATAGAGACCGGGCACGGCATAATTCGATTTGGGCTTTTTGGGTTTCTCCTCGATCCCGAGGACATTGCCGTCAACGTCGAAATTTACAACACCGTAACGTTGAGGGTCCTTTACCATGTATCCGAAAATCAAGCCGCCCTGCTGGAGTTGAACCGCATTTTTTAAAATTCCGGTAAGATTGTGGCCGTAAAATATATTGTCTCCCAGAATCAGGCAAACCGGGTCATTGCCAATGAACGATTTGCCGATAATAAAGGCCTGTGCTATCCCTTCCGGCTTTGGCTGGGTTTCAAAGGAGAAAGAAAGCCCTAATTGCGAGCCGTCACCCAGAAGCTTTTGAAATAAACCTGAATCCTCGGGTGTGGAAATAAAAAGTATTTCCCGAATACCTGCCAGCATCAAAACCGACAAGGGGTAATAGACCATGGGCTTGTCATAGATCGGTAAAAGCTGCTTGCTTACCACACGGGTTATTGGATAAAGACGTGACCCGGAGCCCCCTACTAAAATTATTCCCTTCATGAATATAATCCCTTTCGCAAGAAATTGAGACAAGCGTAATAGTTCAGCCACCAAGGCACAAAGACACAAAGATTGTAATACTAATTTAAATTGTCCGATTGGTTTCGGCGCGTTTCTGAGACAATGTCTCAACTCAAAGATTAATTACACTACAAGCTGT
>JACNIG010000142.1 GCA_014383215.1 Candidatus Desulfatibia vada
ATTATCTGTCAGCGGAATGGATGATCTTTTTTTAAAGCGGGTGCTGTTTGAGTGTATTAGGGATCCGTTAGAAAGAACAGACGTATGCCGCAATTGTTTCATAGCAAACGATTGCCCATCGTAAAGCAAACCTGTTGTTTTTTTGTGAGAAAAGCCTCTGTTCTTTCTTTACGAGCCCTTATACGCGAGTTCACACGGTTTAAAAAAAGATCATCCATGAAGCGACCATATGAGAAGACTCCCCGACCCCTAACATAGTTGAACTGCACAGCGAGCGCTAACCCCGCAGCTTGCTGCGGGGTTAGCGAGCGAATCAAGAAATTAATAGAATTCCTTACAGTCGAAGAACCCTGCAGCTTGCAGCAGGGTTCTTCAATAAATTCATCAGTAGGTTGCCCTGGTTATTTTAAATAAATTCTGGGTATGCGGGCGGTTAAAGAGGATACGATTTCATAATTGATGGTATCGAGAGATGCGGCAATTTCATCTGCGGTAATGGATGCATTCTGCTGCCGACCTAAGATTACCACCTCATCCTCGAGATCGATGCCGGGGACATGCCCTACATCCAGCATGGTCGTATCCATACAAACCCGGCCGAGGATGGGCGCCCGGCGCCCACCGACCAGCATATGGCCCCGGGAAGAAAGCAGCCGGCTGAAGCCGTCGGCATAACCGACCGGTACCGAGGCTATGGTTGTGGGCTTTGAGGTTTCGTGAGTCATGCCATAGCTGACTTTGAAGCCGGCAGGGACCTTTTTCAGGTGAACCACTCTGGATTTTAGAGCCATGGCCGGCTGCAGTGCAATACGATCCTTGTCAACTTCATCAGAGGGATAGAGTCCATAGATTGAGATGCCGGCGCGCACCATGTCAAGGTGAGTTTCAGGCATGTCGATAATCGCTGCGCTGTTGGCAGCGTGGCATACGGGGATATCCAGACCGGCTTTGCGGATTTCATCTAAAAATTCTGCAAATATTTCAAACTGCTTGCCGGCATATGACTTGTCAGCGCTATCGGCCGCGGCAAAATGTGTATAGACGCCTTCTAACTGGAGACCGGCAAGAGATGCGATCGCTTCAACTTCGCCGAGGGCCTTTGCTGTTGAATGTGCATCCAGCGCCGGCAGTCTGCAGCAGTCCGGCAGCAGGCCGAGTCTTCCCATGCCGGAGTCGACCTTGAGGTGCACCTTCAGTGCTTTTCTCGCTGCAACCGCATCTGAAAGCGCCGCAGCGGTTTGATACGACCAGACTGTTTGAGTCAGATCAAATTCGAGCAGCTTCTTGGCAAGCGCAGGCGGAGTATAGCCGAAAATCAGAGTCGGTGCATCAAAACCTGCTTTTCTGAGCTCAATGCCTTCGTTTAAGCGGGCCACACCCAGAACATCCGCGCCGCTCTCTAAAGCCCTGCGGGCAACCTCTATAACTCCGTGTCCGTATGCATTGGCTTTGACAACCGCCATCAAGCGGGCCTCAGAATTGGTGATACGACGTAGGGCACGCACGTTTTGCGCTATGGCTTTCAAATCAATTTCTGCCCATATAAGCGGCGTATCCAAAGGTTTCCTCCTTTAAGAATGGTTTAGCATATAGAAAAAAGGCAGTTTTAACGGCAATCCGATTCCAGTATCCAGTATCCAGCATCCAGCATCCAGCATCTCCGCTGAAGCGGAATCTTAATTTCTCTCCTACAAGCTCTTTGATTACAACAAACTGTCGATGGGGACATATTTTAGGCCGAATGCGTCGGCAACGCCTTTATAAGTGACTTTACCTTTGACCACATTGGCACCCAGCTTGATTTCAGGGTTTTCTCTAAACGCTTTTTTCCAGCCTTTGTCCGCAATTTCAAGAGCATACGGCAACGTCGCATTGGTAAGAGCCATGGTGGATGTTTTGGCGACACCACCCGGCATGTTGGCCACGCAGTAATGCACAATCCCGTCAACGTCATAAATCGGATCATTGTGGGTGGTCGGCCGTGAGGTTTCGAAGCAGCCGCCCTGATCAATGGCGACATCCACGATCACGGCACCTTTTTTCATGGTTTTCAACATATCGCGGGTTATAATTTTGGGAGCTTGGGCGCCGACAATGAGTACAGCCCCAACGACTAAATCGGCTTTTTTTAATAGTTCGCGAAGAATCGCCGGATCAGACATTATAGGAAAGCAGTTCCGGGGCATTACATCACTCAGGTAGCGCAGTCGCTCAATGTTGGTGTCGAGCACATAAACCTTGGCTCCCAAGCCGCAAGCCATCTTGGCTGCCTGGATGCCAACGACCCCGCCGCCGATAATGACCACCGTGCCCGGGCTTACTCCCGGGACGCCTCCCAGCAGAATACCCCTGCCGCCTTGGGCCATCTCCAAGTACTTGGCTCCCTGCTGGACGGCCATGCGTCCCGCCACTTCGCTCATAGGGGTCAGAAGCGGCAAAGAGCCGTCGGCCTTTTGAATGGTTTCATAGGCAATATTGATACTACCGCTTTTAATAAGGACTTTTGTCAACTCTTCTAATGCAGCCAGGTGCAGATAGGTGAATATGATCTGGTCCTTTTTGATGAGCTCATATTCGGAAGGCAAGGGTTCCTTGACATGCATCACCATGCCACAGCGTTTATAAATTTCAGCGGGCGTATTTACAATTTCAGCGCCGGCTTTGTCATAAGATGGGTTTGTGAACCCGCTGTCCCTGCCGGCATTTTTCTCCACCAGCACCGTATGCCCGTTTTGCTGCATTACCTCCACCCCGGCCGGGGTCATGGCAACACGATGTTCTTCGGTTTTGATTTCTTTTAGAATTCCGATAATCATCTCAACCTCCGCCATCAAAAAATTAAAATTTCTTTGCAGTATTTATTAAATATATAATTTCCGGGCGGACATATCAAGGCCCAAGTTACATATTAATTTAGCAAAAGTACCTGTCGTGCTATTGTTCATGAGAAATACGGGCGAGGATGTTGTCCGGTATATCAGCGATAAAACTGGAAGGACGGCTCAGGACCATGCCCGAGGTTCTGTCGTAAACCTGGCCTGGATAGATAAAGAACAGATTCTCCCTGGCCCGTGTGGCGGCAACATACATAAGCCTTAATTCTTCTTCGAAATCTTCCGAACTGTGCAAAGCGTGTATTGAGGGGAAGCGGCCGTCTAAGGCCCAAATGATAAAAACAGTGTGCCATTCGAGACCTTTGGCCGAGTGTACGGTGGAAAGGATTAAGCGGCCATCACCCGGGTCATCCAGCGAAAGAGAGTTGTTAATGCTGGTGCTGGGTGGTTCAAGGGCCATATCAGTTAAAAATGATTCGATATTCAGGTATCGTTCCATTATGGTCAAAAGATGTTCAAGATCCTTTGTTCTTTTGGGATGGTCGTCATATTTATCTTTCAAAATAGGTGTGTAGTAATTTAAGACTGCCTCACCTGTTTGAGCTACGGACATGGTCTTAGAATCGAGAAACTCAAAAAGATACTTTAACCGTTGAAAGTCCCCGGTCAGGATGTTTTTGGCTTTAACTGTGAAAAGCCCTTTATATCCTTCCTGTTCAGCCAATATCGCTGCATAGATATTCTGAGCGGTCTTGGGGCCTATGCGGCTCAGCAGCAGGAGTATTCGATACCAGCTGATTCTGTCGTATGGGTTGCACAACACCTTAAGATGGGCCAAAACATCTTTTATATGTGCGGATTCGGTGAATTTGAAACCACCTGTTTTTGCAAACGGAATACCGTCACGGCTGAGCTCAATCTCAAGGTCAAAAGAATGAAAATTTGCCCGGAAAAGAACTGCAATCTGACCCAAGGGTACACCGCTTTGATTCAGCTCACGAATTTCTTCAGCCACAAAACGCGCCTGGCTGTTTTCATTGCCGGCACTGACAAGTACCGGTAAAGACCCTCCGGATCTGCGAGTAAAAAGAGTTTTGGAATATTTTTCCGTGGCCTGCGCAATAATCACATTGGTAAGGTTTAAGATGGGTTGAGTACTGCGATAGTTTTCTTCGAGCCTGATGATATGAGTGCCGGGAAATATTTTAGGGAAATTCATGATATTTTTAAAATTGGCGCCTCGGAAAGCATAGATGCTCTGGGAATCGTCACCAACCACCATAACATTCTGATGACTGGCGGCCAACAGGCGTATGATTTCGGCCTGGATTAAATTGGTATCTTGATATTCATCGATCATTAAATAGCGATAGGTAGAAGAGATGCTGCGGCAAATGTCGGAATGATCTTTAAGAAGGGTTTTCAAATAAACAAGAAGGTCATCATAATCGAAAAAAGAATGCTCGGCTTTGTGTCTTTTGTAGTCATTGGAAATCGCTATTATTGCTTCAGTATGGTGAGCAAAATGCGGGTAGTCATTTAAAATGACAAGTTCAATCGGCAAAGCTTTATTGACAGCCCGTCCAAAAATATTCGCCAGGGTCTGCTTCCTGGGAAAGGACCTGTGCCCGGCAACGAAAGTCATCTCTTTTCTCAACATGCTGATCAGGCTTTCTGAATCAGCACGGTCGAGAATAGAGTAATCGGGATTAAACCCAACATTTGGTGCATATTTTCGCAACACCGTATTGGCGAAGGAATGAAATGTTCCCCCCGCAACCCTTTCGCATCGATTGTCTAAAAGCAGCGCAGCTCGTTTCAACATCTCAAACGATGCTTTGCGGGTAAATGTCAAAAGAAGAATAGAACCCGGCGCAACGTCCTTTTCCACAAGACGAGCAACCCTGTAAGTAAGCGCTCTGGTCTTCCCGCTGCCGGCGCCGGCAATCACCAGCAGCGGCCCTTTGTTGAAGTTGACCGCTTCCAGTTGAGAAGGATTTAGTGCTTCGTGATAAGGAATATTAGAATTGATTTTCATCTTCTTATAATAACTTTAAACTATGAAAAACCGCGATCATGAAAAATAAAGACTCAAACTGGGCAAGATTTTCTTTCACATGGGTGAGCTTTTGTCAACAAATCATAAAATCAATCTACGATTTTATACTATCCGTCTCCGGCGAACCTCCAGCATTCTCAACAAAGGGAATTCCTGTACTAACAAGTAGTAAGAATCGCATTTTAATTGCAGATGTGGTTGACATTCCATAAAATAGCATTTAGAGTGAAGCATTGTTGTTGTGAAGAATATCAACCGATTAAGGAGGTAAATGTAAATGAAGAAATTAAAAGTGCAATTAAATACCGTGACTAAGTCACTGGCAGCTCTTTCCAAACAGGTAGATAAAATCACAAAACAGTTAGATAAACTTAAAGCCCCCAAAGCAGCTCCTGCAAAAAAAGCCGTGGCGAAGAAAAAGGCGCCCGCGAAAAAAGCCGTGGCGAAGAAAAAGGCTCCCGCGAAAAAAGCCGTGGCGAAGAAAAAGGCGCCCGCGAAAAAAGCCGTGGCGAAGAAAAAGGCTCCCGCGAAAAAAGCCGTGGCGAAGAAAAAGGCGCCCGCGAAAAAAGCCGTGGCGAAGAAAAAGGCTCCCGCGAAAAAAGCCGTGGCGAAGAAAAAGGCGCCCGCGAAAAAAGCCGTGGCGAAGAAAAAGGCTCCTGCAAAAAAAGCGGCAGCAAAGACAAAAGCTACTGTTCTGGACACCGTCTTTGGCGCTATTAAAAAAGCCCGTAAAGGCATTAGTGTCGCTGCACTGAAAGAGAAAACAAAACTTAATCCCAGACAGCTTAGCAACGCGCTTTACAAGCTTTCAAACAAAGGTATGATCGCTGCAAAGTCGCGCGGCCTTTATGTGAAGAAGTAGTCGCCGGTATCTGAAGACATTCCGTTTATATTTTACCTAAAACCAATAACGGATAACACCTAATTGAGTTTTGACTCGGTTAGGGTTCTATGCTTGGTATTCTTGCGACGACCGCTTTTGCAGCCCTTAAAAAGCCTTCAGTCTGTTTAATATTTTGAGCGAGCAGACTGAAGGCTTTTTATTTCTCATCGAAAATCGTTTCCGGAGATATTGCCATTTCCATGACTTGTTTTATATTATCTATTACGGTTTCGCAAAAAGGAATAGATATATTCGTGATGGCAGGAGTAAAATTATGTCCAAAGAACGATTTGGCCCTTTTATCCTAAGGTTTTGCACGTGGGCTGCAATTATAGGTACTGCATTATTTTTTTTCTCCGGCAAACAAGGTGCCGGCAACGCCGGCAGCAGCGTTTTCTTTCAAAATTCCCCCACCCATCTTTCCAATGCCGCCGCTGCTTCTGAAAAAATCGACGATTTAAATGCATGGCCCCATGAAAAGAGCGATCTTCTGCCGGACCCTGCCGTTGTATTTGGAACACTGAAGAATGGATTCAGGTATGTATTACTGGAAAATCATAAGCCCGAAGGCAGGGTGAGTATGCACCTGAATGTCCAAGCAGGCTCAATAAATGAAGCAAACTCTCAACAGGGCCTGGCTCATTTTCTGGAACACATGCTTTTTAACGGTTCTACGAACTTTAAACCCGGAGAACTTGTAAAATATTTCCAAAGCATCGGGATGCAATTTGGACCCGATGCCAATGCTCATACCGGCTATAATCAAACCGTTTATGATATCCTGCTGCCTGAAAGCAGCCGGGCAAGCCTGGAGCAAGGACTGGTTGTAATGCAAGACTATGCCGAAGGTGCGCTTCTCTTACAGTCAGAGGTTGTCAGAGAGCGGCGGGTAGTTCTGGCTGAAAAGCGAACCAGGGATTCAGCGTCGTATCGAACCCATGTTGCGACGATGAAGTTCGAGTTTCCTGACTCAAAAATATCGAAAAGACTTCCAATCGGTGTTGAAAAAGTTCTGCGCAATGCCGATAGCATGCAGCTTAAAGCTTTTTACAATACATGGTACCGGCCGGAAAAAATGATACTTGTTATGATGGGGGACTTTGACGTTAAGTTGGCGCCGTCGCTTATCGAAGATAAATTCTCATCTTTATCCCCCCGGGCACCTCCCGAACCACAGCCCGACTTAGGACCAATTCACCATAAAGGGGTAAAATCGTTCTACCATTTTGAACAGGAAACCGGCAATACCCAAATAAGCGTTGAAGTTATGCAAAAGATTCCAAGGCAGCCGGATTCTCTCGCCCTTCAAAGCAGTTTGTTGACGGCAAACATTGCCGACCGAATTGTTCAGAACAGGCTGGACAGACTGGTCGGCGAACCGAACACCCCTTTTACTTCGGCTGCTGTCAGTTCCGGTGTTTTTTTACACCAAATTAAACATGCCGACATATCTGCCGAGAGCAGTCCGGAGAACTGGGAGAAATCACTTGCGCTTATCGAACAAACCTTACGACAGGCATTGGAATACGGGTTTGTGAAATCAGAGCTCGAAAGGGTGAAAAAGAATATTCTTTCAGAACTTGACCAGGCGGTTAAAAAGGCTCCGACACGCGACAGCCGGCATCTGGCACGTAGAATAATGTGGTCACTGAACGCCGACAGGGTTTTCATGTCGCCTTCACAGAAAAAAGAACTTTTTACACCGTTGCTCAATTCCCTGACACTAAAAAATGTTCACGATGCTTTCAAAAAAACGTGGTCGCCCAACCATAGACTTGTCCTTGTAACGGGCAATGCCGATCTGACCGGCAGGGACAAAAAACCTGAGCAGCAGATACTGGCAACCTATAACAGTAGCCATAAAGTTGCAGTATCAAGGCCGCCTGAATCTAAAGCAGTGATGTTTCCTTATCTTTCCGAACCTGCAAAAGCAGGCCGGATTGTAAATCGATCAGCATTGCCTGATCTTGGAATTGTCCAGATTGACTTTGAAAACGGGGTGCGGCTGAACCTCAAAAAGACAGATTTTGAGGCTGATGAAGTTTTGGTTAAGCTTGCTTTTGGTATGGGCCGGTCTGCCGAACCTGCCGACAAGGCCGGGCTGGCCACTCTTGCCACAATGGTGATTAATGAAAGCGGACTCGGCACACTCGACAAGGATGAAATAGAGTTGGCCATGGCTGGGAAAAATACGACGGTCAATTTCAGTGTTGGGGAAGACCGCTTTTATTTCACGGGCAAAACTGTTCCCGAAGAAGTGCCCCTGCTTTTTCAGTTGTTATACGCCCATCTGGTTGATCCGGGTTTTCGGGAAGATGCCTATACTCTTTCCATGGAACGCTTCAAACAACAATACCAGAGACTCGCAAGTTCCATCGAGGGGGCTATGGAACTTACCGGCAAACGCTTTCTTGCCGGGGGCGACAGCCGCTTAGGTCTTCCTGATTACAAAGGATTCAAGCGATCGACCCTTGAACATGTGCGATCGTGGTTCGACGCTGCATTGAAAACGGAAGATATTGAAGTTTCGATAGTGGGAGACTTTGATGTCGAAAATGTAGTAAAAACAGCATCTACATATCTTGGCAATCTTTCTAAAAAGCCAAGCGTATCTAAAGAAAAGTCATCACGTTCACCTCAATTTCCGGTTAATCAATCTCTGTTGATACCGGTTGAGACAGAAATACCCAAGGCCCTTGTAGTTATCGCCTACCCATCAGAAGATTTGTGGGATATCGGAAGAACACGCCGTTTTGCTGTCCTGGCAGATATCGTTTCTGACGAACTTCGTGAAAAGGTCCGGGAAAAACTGGGAGCAGCCTATTCCGCATATGCTTTTAACAGTCCTAAACGAGCTTACCCGGGATATGGCGTCTTCCAGATCATGATACATGTCGATCCTGAAGAAGTCGATATGGTTGTTAGTGTGGTAAAGAAATTAATAGCGGATCTTGCTGAAAATGGCGCTTCCCAGGACGCGTTGAGACGGGCCGTGACTCCAACACTCACCAGCATTAAAGATATGAAGCGCAAGAATAACTACTGGTTGAATACGGTTCTCAACGGCTCGAAACAGTATCCTCAGGAGATAGAATGGAGCCGAACAATAACGCCGGATTATGCATCGATTACAAAAGAAGAGGTTTCGGCGCTTGCCAGGCAATACCTGGACAATAGCAAGGCGGCAGTCATTATCGTAAAACCAAAAAAGAAAAAATAATATTACCTAATCGAGTTTGACTCGATTAGGTTGTTGCTTAATTTGACAAACTCGGCGATGCTTAGAGTTTCGGCACGGCGGTCAGGATCAATATCCGAACGTTGCAGTAATTGGGCGGCTGTCTTGGAATCAATGTTGAGTTGGCTGGCGCTAAGCGCGTTTTTAAGGGTTTTTCTTCTGTTTCCGAAACCTGCTTTGACTACCTTGAAAAGGACGGTTTCATCATGTGCCGATATTTCCGGGGATGATTTAAAAATGAATTCAAGAACCTCGGAATCGACTTTGGGTTTCGGAAAGAAAAGAGCAGCCTTGACATCGGCTATTTTTTTTATATCGCTGCAGTACCGCAGCATAACCGTAAGTCGTCCATATGCCTTGCAGCCGGGGTAAGCGGTAATGCGTTGGGCCAGTTCTTTCTGGAACATGAGAACGGCCCGGCATACCACGCTTCTGGAAGTTATAAGTTGAACAAGAACTTGAGAAGAGATGTTGTAGGGAAGATTCCCCATGACGACGATTTTACGGCGCATGTTTTCAGCCAGCGCCTGAATATCGATCTTAAGTATATCTTCCCCCATTAAAACAACATTTGAAAGGTTATTGACAAGAAGCTGGGTTTTAAGAATATCTAAAACTTGACGATCTTTTTCAACCGCATAGACCTTCTTAACGGTTCGAGCCACAGGGATAGTAAGGGCACCGAGACCGGCCCCGATTTCCAGAACGACATCCTCGGGCAAGATTCCGCTGCGTCTGACAATCATCTCTGCGGTGGTCGGCTCCGTCAAAAAATTTTGGCCGAGTTGCTTCTTGGGCCGCACATTATGAGCCGCAAGGAGTATTTTGGGATATATCATACTTTTTTCGTGAACGTATTTTTGCAAATATTTTCCGCGTTATAAAGTAAGCCACAATACCCGGCACAATACCGAGTATCGCTCCCCCGGCAATCTCAGCAACGGTGACATCCAATCCCAGCGCCGTCAGTTCCCGTATTGACTCGTAACTAATGTCATGAGGTATTGATTTGCCGAGCATAAACATTCCGGCTTTATAACTTGCTATGTAGAATACAGGTTAAGCCAGTGGCTTGACATTTTGGTGTTCAGGTTGTTCTTGTCCGATTTCATCAGAAAGGGATTAACATGAAAGCCTTTTCTTCTCAACATAAAATCACCTAGCTATTTTATAATGAAAAGTTGCTAAAATTTACAGGCTGTGGTGTACTTCACTTTGTAAATACAATTGATTAGTGTCCAAGGAGAATAACATGACGAGGAGAAAGGGAAAATCAGTAAGTTTTGATGCCATGGTGAAATTCTTCATGCAATACTACAACATCCCTACTCGCAAAGATATTGACAAACTGATGGCCAAAATGGATCAATTGGAAAAGCTGATCAAGCCAACAGCCACCGGTAAGAGCCGAAAGGTTTCCGGTCCCAAGGCAGCCAAAGGCAGAGCAATAGCCAGCCGATCTGCCGCGACTTCGGCTGACATCACGCTGGATGTTATTAAACGTTTCCGAAAAGGTGTTGGGTTTGCCGAAATTCAGGTCCGAACAGGTTTTGGAGAAAAAAAGCTTCGCAATATTATTTTTCGGCTTCACAAGATGGGCAAAATCGTTCGCAAAAGTCGTGGAATTTACTTAGTGCCATAAAGGACTGATTTATGAAAACCTCTGTTGATCAAAACAACCCGGATATTAGCGCCGGCGGCCGCATTGCCGGTTACGATGTTCAGCGTGTTACAAAAATCAGGGAGACCGGTTTCTATTTTTATGAACTCGAACACACCGCTACAGGAGCCAAGCATGTCCACATCAGTAATGATGATAAGGAAAACACATTCAGCGTAGCTTTTAAGACAGTTCCGGCAGATTCTACCGGTGTCGCTCACATCCTGGAACACACGGCCTTATGCGGTTCGGATAAATTTCCTGTTCGTGATCCATTTTTTTCCATGCTGCGCAGGAGTTTGAGCACTTTCATGAACGCTTTTACGGCATCGGACTGGACCATGTATCCTTTTTCCACCCAGAACAGCAAAGATTTTTACAACCTTATGGACGTTTATCTTGACTCTGCTTTTTATCCCAAAATCGATGAGCTGAGCTTCAAACAGGAAGGTCATCGACTGGAAGTTGATGATACGCTATCTTCCGACTCTGTAAAACTGATTTATAAAGGAGTCGTCTATAATGAGATGAAAGGCGCCATGTCGTCGCCCAGTCAGGTAATGGGCCGGTCTATTTTAAATGCCCTCTACCCTTCAACGACATACAGGTTCAATTCGGGTGGTGATCCGGCAGTTATACCTACTTTGACCTATACACATCTTAAAGCTTTCCATAAAAGACATTATCATCCGAGCAACACTTTTTTTTATACTTACGGAAACTTGCCTTTAAAAGACCATTTGAGTTTTATCGCTGATAAAATTTTAAAACATTTTGAGCGCATCGATCCCCAAACGGATGTTTCTTCACAACCTCGCTGGAGCGAACCTAAAAAAGCAACCTACTCATACCCTTTGGATAAGAATGAAGATCCATCCAAAAAATGCCAGGTTTGTCTAGCCTGGCTCACGGCCGACATCAAGGATGCGTTTGAGGTACTGACTCTGGTGCTTTTGGGACAAATTCTTCTTGGAAACTCCGGCTCTCCCCTGCGAAAGGCTCTGATAGATTCAAAATTAGGAACCGCTCTTGGCGACGGAACCGGATTTGACAGCGCCAACAGAGACACCCTGTTTGTCTGCGGACTGAAAGATGTGAAAGAATCCGCCGCCGGCAAGATCGAAGAGATCGTATTCGACGTCTTGAAAAATCTATCGTCAAATGGAATTGACAAACAAATGATTGAATCGGCTATTCATCAGCTGGAATTTCATCGCAAAGAGGTAACCGGCACACCCTATCCATATGGTATCAAATTGCTGCTTGCTTTTGCCGGCAGCTGGTTCCATGGCGGCGACCCTCTAAAAATATTGCAGTTCGACACTGACATTGTAAGGCTCCGCCGGGAAATAGCTCAGGGACCATTTTTTGAAAATTGTATCAAAAAATATTTTTTGGATAATCCGCACCGGGTGCTCATAACACTTGTCCCTGATCAGCTGTTGGAAGAGCAAGAGGCTGCGCGGGTTGCTGCTGAACTTGGACGCATACAGGCCGATATAAAACCGTCTGACCTTGAAAAAACAATTGAGGATGCCAGGGCTCTAAAACAACTCCAGGAAGGCACAGAAGACGTTTCCTGCCTTCCTACCCTGGTACTTGAAGAGATTCCGCCCACAGTGCAAAGTGTGCAAGCGCCAACATCATTCGACACTGTACCTGCCGCCTTTTATCAGCAGCCGACTTCCGGTATTTTTTATTTCTCGGCGGTTGCCGGAAGCGGATTGCTGCCCAGGCATCTGCTCCCCCTGGTCCCTTTTTTCTGTTATACGTTTTCTAAAATCGGTACATCTTTTCGCGATTATACCGAATTAGCACAGCTAATTGATCTTTTTACCGGCGGAATCAGCTTGTCATGTAGTGCACGAACCGGTTTTGAGGCCCAAGGAGGCTGTTTGCCTTTGGTAGTATTCAACGCCAAATGCCTGGTTAGGAACCAGGAACAGATGTTTGAAATCGCTGAAGAGCTTTTCAGCAAAGTCGATTTTGCAGATCTGGTGCGTTTAAAGAGCCTATTTTTAGAGTACCGGGCAGGCCTGGAATCTATGATCGTTCATAATGGCCATCGACTGGCAATGTCTCTGGCTTCGCGGAATTTTTCAACAACCCATGCTCTCGGTGAAATCTGGCACGGAGTTCACCAGTTGAAAACCATAAAAGAAATAACCGATGATCTTACGGACCACAGACTCCAATCGATCTCCCAAGAGCTTGCTGCTATCGGCAAAGCCATTTTCATCAAGGATAATTTCAAAATGGCCCTGATCGGCGAAGACCAGACGGTTTCAGAAGCTGCTTCATCGGCGACATCCATTCAGACAAAATTTGGCAAAAAGCCGGAAGATATAAAATCGGTCCATGGTTTTATACCGCCGGAAGTCGGCCTGACAGATGAAGTCCCCAGAGAAGGCTGGAGTACATCGACCGCCGTTTCATTTGTCGCCCGGACATTTCCAACCGTTCGACTGGGCCATGATGATGCCCCCGCTTTATCCGTCATCAGCAAGCTCCTCCGCTCTTTGTACCTGCATCGTGAAATACGTGAAAAAGGCGGAGCATATGGCGGCTTTGCCATATACAACCGTGAAGACGGGCTGTTTTGCTTCGGTTCTTATCGGGATCCACACATTGTAACTACCTTGAAAGTATATGATGATGCTCTGACTTTCATCCAATCGGGAAGCTTCAATGATGAAGATGTCAAGGAGGCTATCCTGCAGGTATGCTCTGACATTGACAAACCCGATACGCCGGGGGCGGCGGCCAGAAAAGCTTTTTTAAGACAGATTATCTCTCTGCCGGACGAGACGCGCCAACGGTTCAAGAAGCGGCTTTTGGCCGTAACCCGCAATCAGGTTATTGATGCTGCCAAAAGATACTTTGACGATGATAAGAATCATGCTGTAGCCGTAATATCGAGTGAGGACCGGTTGCAAGCAGCCAACAAAAGCCTTGCCGGCAATCCTCTGCAACTTCACAGAATCTAATTGGTGTCCATCCATAAAGGGCCCTCAAAATCTTTTCTACCCAACAGAAGGCCCTAGGAGACTTCTCAACTGCTTGACGGTAGATTCCGAGATCGTTGTTTTGGCCGTTGCGATATCAATGGTATGCCATCCTAAGGTTTTATAAAGGTCCAGCAGCTGGGGTGTTCTTAATCCGATTTCTTCTATGTGTTTTTCCACAGTTTCTGCATCTCCCCGGACAATAGGCCCGGTGAGCGCTGCGGGAAGTCCGACCTCTTCGATATTGGACAGGGTACCTTCAATCAAGGGTTTTAATACCTTAAATGCATCTCGGCCTGCTATTCCCGATGCGCCCATGAGCCGGAATGCAAGGTCAAGCAAGGCCACCAGGTAGTTTGAGGCCACCACCGCCGATGCATGGTAGAGGGTTTTGGCTTCCGTCAGAATTGTAACGCTGCTTCCACCAAGATCGGCGGCGATTTGCTTTGCCATATTAACCGCATCGTTTTCACCCTCTATAGAAACGGTTATGCCTTGAAAAGGGTTGGTGTTAAATTCTTTGGAAGCAAAAGTCTGCAGCGGATGCATGGAACCTGTCCGAGCGCCGCATGTTTTTGCAGTTGATAAGATAGTCGACGGTAGAGCACCGCTGCAGTGCAGCACCACTGCTCTATCGGCAAATCCTTTGTGGCCGGCAATGCTGTCGCAAGTCTCTATAATGGCTCCGTCCGGAGTTGTTATAAAGACAACATCAGCATTGCGGGTTATTTCCCAGGGAACATCACTGTAATGATCACACCCCATGATTTCTGCCGTCCGTTGGGCTGAAGCTAGACTCCTGCCTGCCAAACCCACGGCTTTGTACCCTGCCTTGGCAAGAAATATTCCAAGAGCCGTCCCAACCTTACCGCATCCTACAATGGCGAAAGATGGCTTCATGTCTGACTCCTTGTTGTCCTAATTGAGCTGATACTCAACCAGGGGTTATCCGTTATGTGTCATCGGCTATTTTGCCACCAGTTGTGCCATCCACATAGTCAGAGGCGCGTAAAAAGTAATCAGCAGCAGATCTACCAGCAGTACCGCTAAAAATGGCAGAATACGCTTGCTGACAGCCGTGAGACTGCTGTCTGAGAGCGAACATGCAACGATCAGACAGATTCCCATGGGCGGGGTGAGCATTCCGATGGCCAGATTTGTGACCACAATTGCTCCCAGGTGAATCATATCAATCTTGAGTACAGGAAGCATTGCTGCAATCATGGGCACCAGCAGGATTAAAGCCGCCGTGGTCTCTACAAATGTACCTGCAACCAGCAGGATCAAGTTGATCATCAAAAGCAGCAAGACCGGACTTGAAGTCATTCCGAGCAGGGTGCCGGCCAAGCGGGCGGGGATGTCTTCGATGGCTGCAATCCAGGAAAAGATCGATGCCGTAGCAATGATAAACATGACAATAGCCGCTACTACGGCCCCTTCGCTGAAGAGGCTGACAAGGTCTTTAAACTTGATTTTTCGATATACAAACATACCGACCACCAGCGCATAGACTACAGCTACGGCGGCCGATTCGGTGGCGGTAAAAATACCGCCAAGAATACCTCCCAGGATGATCACCGGTGTCCCCAAGGCCAGAATTGCCCGCTTTAAACTGCGCCAAACCTCACTCATCGAAAAGGCTGCCGTGGCCGCGTAACCCTGTTTCCATGAAATCAAGGTTGCAACGCCGATCAGGGACATGCCGATTAAAATCCCGGGCAGAATTCCGGCCGCAAAAAGCTGGCTGATAGAGGCTCCGGTCAGAAAACCAAAAATAATCATAGGTATTGAAGGTGGAATAATAACCCCGATGGATCCACCGGATGCCTGTACCGCTGCGGCAAAATCAGGCTCATAGCCCGATCTCTGCATGGCCGGTATCAGAATGGCTCCTACTGCCGCAGTGTCAGCCGCCGCTGATCCGGAAATTCCGGCAAAAAACATTGCGGAAACGATGGCTACAGCCGCCAATCCGCCGGGGAGCCATCCAACCAGGGCATTGGCAAAATCTATAATTCTGCGACTGATTCCGCCGGCTTCCATAATAACTCCGACAAACATGAAAAGCGGAACCGCCAAAAGGTGAAAAGAGTCTGTGCCTCCAAACATCCGCTGAACAACCATCATCAACGAAAAGTCGCCTTGAACTATGATACTGAAAATTGAGGCAACACCTATGGCGATTGCAATCGGCGTGTTAATGGCAAAAAGAAAAAGCAAGGCTAACATGAGGATTTCAGCTGTCACGGCTGCATCCTTTTAACTCACCGAACAGCATGGTGAAGCTGTGCAGCGTCAAAATGAGCCCGCTGACAGGAATGACAGAAAAGATAATCCATTTGGGCAGGTAAAGGGCCGGAGATATCTGCGCTCTTACAAAATACGCGAACTTGATTCCATATAATATCATAACCCCGAACAGCAGCATTGAAACCAGATGGACAATTATTGCCGCTGTTTTTTGAACCGGGGCCGGCAGGCGGCCATAAATAATATCTATGCCTGGATGGACGTTGCGGTAGTAAGCTACCGAACTGCCGAGAAAGGTGAGCCATACCAGTAAATAACGGGCAAGCTCCTCGGACCAGAACAGAGAGTGGTTGAGGGCATAACGGGAAAAAACCTGGGCGGCCACAATTGCGGACATGGTAAAACCGAGCCCAAAAAGCAACAATTCAACCCAGCTGTTGACTCTATAACTGCAGCGTTTAAGAGCATTCACTTTTCTGTTTATTTGGTGGCGTTTAATATATCCAAAAGCAGCGCCTGCACCCTCGGTTCCTGGTAGAGATCCATCTCCTTTAATTTTGCCGCCTTGGCGCGAAAGGCATCGATATCCGGATGCTCTTCAACCAGCATTCCTTTTTCTTTAAGTAAATTCAGCCGCATGGCATTTTTCGAACGATTATCTTTGCGCTGAAACAGGGCTGCTTCATAAAGCGCCTTTTGGATTAATTGCTGAGTTTTGGCGTCTAATGTTTTCCACCAGCTAAGAGAAGCCACGTTAATATGCGGGGAATAGACGTGGCGGGAAAGGGTCATGTATTTTTGAATTTCATAAAATTTATATACTTCCATGACCCACAAAGGATTTTCCTGACCGTCGATGACACCTTGCTCTAATTCAGTATAAATCGGCCAAGGCATGGGCGTAGGGTTAGCTCCCATGGTCTGCCAGATGGTTTTATGCAAAGCAGATGACATGACCCTGATTTTGAGCCCTTTGACATCATCCGGTGTTTTGACAGGCCGCTTACTGTTCGTAAGATTCCTAAAGCCGTTTTCTGAGAAACACAGGCCTTTAAAGCCGGAAGTTTC
Organism: Candidatus Desulfatibia vada; assembly: GCA_014383215.1. Classification (GTDB taxonomy): domain Bacteria; phylum Desulfobacterota; class Desulfobacteria; order Desulfobacterales; family UBA11574; genus Desulfatibia_A; species Desulfatibia_A vada. Next base: position 16,998 of record JACNIG010000142.1, read on the forward strand.
CAGGCTTTTCATTATCCTGGCACCTAACGGCCCATCCAGAATCCGGTCGGCCTGCTCGTTGCTGTTAAACAAAAAAGGATAGTTGATTACCCTGACGATGGGGTCAAAAGTGTCAAAAGGGCCGCCGGTGATAATACCCAGCTGGACGGTGTTCATCTGAATTTGTTGCAAGATTTCAGTTTCGTTGCCGATGGCTTTGGAGTGGAAAATCTGGACTTGGATATCTTGGTTGGATCGCTGTTCAATCAGTTCTTTAAATTTTTCGGCTACAATGTTTTGCGCGGAGCCCGGTTTGGTTACCACACCCAACTTGATCTTAATGACAGCCATCGCCGGTTCAGCAAAAAAGATTAACACAACCGCGGTTAAAATCGCCCAAAATTTTTTCATAATTAAATCCTCTTTTAAATTATCGATATCATGGTGTAAATGGATGAGTTAGATTCTGCTTTGATGCTTAAAGGTGACTACAATGGCAAGCCGGATCTTGTCAAGGCAAAACCACGGGCAGGTGCTCAAATCCGAGTAATATTGGCTTGACATACAGAGGCCGTTTCGTCATACTTTCAATCTTTAATAAAAGCAAAGTTGATGGTTTCGTAATACGTGATGAATTCGACTTTTTACGAATTCATCAATCTTAAATGTCGCCCTGGGACAAAATTTGTCAAATACAAGCGATAAAAATACAGAAAAGATAAGTGTTCAGGAGGTAATCGGCACAATTTTGGAGGAAAACCGGTGTTTGCTCCTCAGTCTTAGTGATGAAGCTGCCCAAGATTTAATCCGAAGGATTAACAGCGGCGGATCTATTTTTTGCTTTGCTCAAGGCAGATCCGGCTTTGTCCTGCGCTGTTTCTGCATGCGACTGATGCATCTGGGCTACCAGGTATACTTTTGTGGTGAGACCATTACTCCCGCCATTGTCCGTGATGATCTGCTCATCGTTCTTAGCGGATCAGGAGAGACCCCTGCAACCCTTGCAGCGGTTAAAAGTGCTAAAGAACATCATGCCGTAACCTATGGAATTCTGGGGAATCTTGAATCTGCCATCGCCGCGCTGGTGGATATGTGCATCCATCTTCCGGGAACCACCAAGCTGTGCCTGGACCATGAGCCCCATTCGTCGCAGATGGCCGGCTCCTTGTTCGAACAAGCGGCCTTTCTTTTTTTAGAAGCGCTAATTCTGAACCTTTACCAGAAAAGCGCCAAGGATGTGGGACCACTTTCACCACGACACGCAGTTATTGAATAAAGGAGCATAAATGAAACCGATCCTGCAGTTAGCCTTAGATTTTGTGGATCTGAAACGGGCCTTGAAAAGCGCTCAAGCCGGAGTTGCCGGCGGAGTTGACTGGCTTGAAGCGGGCACGCCCCTGATCAAAAGCGAAGGGCTTCACGCTGTCCGGGAACTGCGCCGACTTTTTCCTGACATTACCATTGTCGCCGATATGAAGATTATGGATACCGGCCGGGTTGAAGTTGAAACTGCCGCCAAAGCCGGTGCAAATATTGTAGATGTGCTGGGTGCATCCAGCGATGCCACCATCCGGGAATGCATCCAGGCGGGCAAAAACTATGGCGCCAAGATTGTAGTGGATATGATTGCGGTGGATGACGTCCTGTCCAGAGCAAAGCTTGTTGAAGATCTGGGGGCCGACTATGTGTCGGTCCATTGCGCCATTGACGAGCAGATGGAAGGCAAGGATCCTTTTGATACGTTGCGGCAAATAACCCGGGCATTGTCGATTCCGGTGGCGGTGGCCGGCGGCATTAATTCCGAAACAGCCGCCGACGCGGTGGAGGCCGGTGCCGCCATTGTCATTGTGGGCGGTGCCATTACCAAGGCCATGGATCCCGAACAGGCAGCCCGGGACATTCGTAAAGGAATCGATACCAAAGAAAGCATTAGCACGACCCTTTTTAAAAGAAGAGGCGCAGCGGAAATTCGCCAAATTTTGGAACAGGTGTCGACAGCGAATCTTTCCGATGCTTTGCATCGCGGCGGTGTTTTGCAGGGAATTCGGCCTCTTTATCCAGGTATTAGGATGATTGGCCGGGCCGTTACCGTCAGAACGTATCCGGGAGACTGGGCCAAACCGGTCCAGGCCATTGACGTGGCGGAGCCGGGTGATGTCGTTGTCATTGATGCGGGTGGTGCGGGGCCGGCTCTCTGGGGAGAACTGGCAACCCAATCAGCCGTGCAGCGAGGCCTGTCCGGCGTCGTCATTGACGGCGCCCTCCGGGACAGCCCCGAAATCATAGCCATGAAATTTCCGGCTTTCAGCCGGCTTGTGATGCCTAACGCCGGCGAGCCCAAAGGATTCGGAGAAATCGGCGTACCGGTAACGGTCGGCAATATGCGCGTTGAACCGGGCGACTGGCTGTTGGGCGACGACGACGGGGTGGTGCTGCTGCCCAAGTCCATTGCCGTGGAATATGCCAACCGTAGTATGGATGTGCTGGAGAAGGAAAACCGCATCCGGGAAGAAATCAAAGAAGGGAGCACCTTGAGCAAGGTGATCGAACTTCTGCGCTGGGAAAAAAAGTAGCCATTTGGCAACACATCCATAGCCAGCAATCAAAAAGGCCGGATTCCCCCGGCCTTTATATTTTTGGCTCCGTTTCGGCAAACCTCTTCACAACTCTTTACATAGGCCACGCCTCTAAACTGGATAACCACTCACTAAAATGCTGGCACTCTCTTCGGATGTTGGCTAATCCGATTTCTAGAGCAGCCAGCGTCCCAAGTAATGGCTTTTGGTAGCCTTGAACCAATCTTTCCACACGTTTGGAAGGAGCCGTTACCGGAGAGTCATTGATCTCTTCCGGAGAGACAAACTCGTCGCGAACCGCTTGAAACGCATCCGCCAAGTCCGGGCGTCCAATGCCTCGGCTGAATAGCGTACATTCACTAAACAGGAGTCCTTCGAATTCATGTATCACCACAAAAGGGATAAAACGAGACGGATCAAATCCATCACCCAATTCATGACAAATATCTGCAAAAAGTGCGTTTTCAACTGTGGCCGCCTTCTGAGCAAACGGCAACCCGCCCGCCTCCTCTCGACCGGGCCAAGCCCTGGAGCCTGTTTGTGGGAGACCATAATAATCTACCATAGTGGTGGCAAGACAGCCGGGATCTTCCTTCAGATGCCTGAGTATGTCTTTACGCACAGAGCTCCATGCCCGGATACCGCCACGACGGTCCCGCAGTCGTGCATTCCCTAAAAGGCGAGCACCGACATTTGCATATCCCCGTCTGTAAAGGTGTGGACGAAGAATCTCGTTTACAAAGGTTTCTTCGGTCTCTCCTTCCACATGAATGAGCAGTCTGGCCATAAGATCATTCCCCTCTTGGACGTCCACCTAATTCATTTTTTTCCCAGAGCTGTCCGAGACTGTAATCCTCAAGCCAGGCAGAAAGCTTGGCAGATTCTAGTTTGGTAAACTGAGTCTTTCCGTTTACACGATCGGCAACTAGCACATCCTCTGGCTGAAAATGATCAAGGAGCAAAGAAGATTGCGTTGAAAGGATAACTTGTGTCTGTTGCGATGCTTGTTTGACCAACGATGCCAGCAGCGTAATTGCGTGAGGATGAAGACCTAGTTCAGGCTCATCAATCAAAATAATTGATGGCCGAAATTCCTCTGGTTGAAGAAATAACGTCGCCAGAACTATAAACCGAAGTGTGCCGTCGGACAACGACGAAGGTCCAAAATATTGGTCAGAGTTCCGGTGTTTCCAAGATAGTCTAATGACTTCTTCGTTGAGCGGGTCGGGTCTGAGATCGAAATCGTCGAAGAACGGAGCGACGCGCTGCACACTACGGCGTATTAGATCATAAGAGGTATCGTGTTTTTCCCGAAGCAGATACAGGAAAGCTGGCAGGTTGGCACTGTCCGGTCGTAGAAAAGCATTGTCATTAACTTGAGCGGTCTTTCGCATAGGCGAGCTTTCACTCGTGTCATGTGCATGATACAAACGCCATTTCCCGAGGCGAAAACGCACCCAGTCTGCTGTCCTTTTTACTTTTGGATCGCTGATCCCTGCCTCGCGACCACCCTCGCAAGCGGACAGCGACCGTTCATAGGGGGTAGCATACCTTGTTTTATCCCAAAAGTAGACCCGTTCATCAAAAGGGTACAGACTATCATCGTCGGTTGGTTTTAGCGAAAGACTATACTGATTCACACCTTGTTTGAAGGAGATATGGATGCTGATTTCCTGGGTAACCTTCGAACCAAAGTGCAGCAACTGCTCGGCCCCACCAGCCTTACGCACATAGTCGCTCAGACGACCTTCCCGGATCGTATGCAAGAAGGAAAACACGCCTACGAAATTCGACTTGCCTGAACCATTCGGTCCAACAAGCACATTGATTGAACCAAGCTCCAACTTTTCGATCGAACCGATACTTTTAAAGCCTTTGACTGTGATATAGCTGAGTTCCGGTGTGCTCATAATGTTTTGGTTTCCAATAGTTATAGCCCGTCATTTCCACAGGTGCAACTTTTGTTGCGATCATACGTTTATGGCAGGTAACACGTTCAAAGATTATAGATTTGAAATGTATCCATGTCAATTGTCTCTGCAGCTCGGAGACAATCTCCTAACCGTATTCTGTACGATTTTCTTTTAAAGTAGCTTCCTGTATGCACATTCCCACATTCCAGAAGAGCATGGCCAGATGTCATAAACCATGTATTGAGTCTGTCGTAAATTGTGTTGTAAGATCTATATACCACTTCACCTGGTAGCTCAACTGGTTGGTTGCGCTTTCCGAGAACAGAATCCCTTTATCCACCATGGACATTAATCGGTGCACCCGAGTCCCTTAATATAGCAATGACTTCCGCCTTAACTTTGATGGGGATTTCAGCAGCCTGAGATATGGGTACATACTTGAAGGTCGTCAGGTCGAACGGCACTTTGTCCTTTCGATTGCGCGGCTCAAAAAGAAAAATGAGGCGATTCTTTTCATGATGCTTAAGGGCATAGCCAGCTTCGACAAAAACATTGGGTCGCTGGCCGGTCAGATCGCAAATGATGATATCGGACGAGGCAATGGCTTCGTACATACGATGGTGAATCGGAAAAGTGCCGCCCTCTTCGGTCCCCATGTCGATCAAATCCAGTTGAACACCATGATTCCTTTTGATGGTTGCAAGTGTTTCCCTAAGCTGCTGAAGGCGTAAGTTTGCCTTGTTAAAAGCATCATACGGGGCATCCTGGGAGGGATACCAGTGGGCCAGGAAAACCCGTTTGGGAACCCGCTGCTCGGCAGCCTTGAACGTTTCAAGAAGCTGCTTGGCCGGGGAAAGCGGATCGAGTAGACTGGTGATCCCCTCGGCGCCAAGCCATAGGCCGATGCTATCCAGCAAGCTGACCGCGGCATTCACCTTGGCATCACCGTCCCATATCTTCGGCCGACTGCCCCGATTTTCCAATGCGCAGCAGAACCGCCAGTAACTCACCATCTGACAATCCCTCGGGGCCTAACTGAAGCAGTTTCTCACGAGGGCGTTCGGCCTCGGGCCAATCTTTGATCGGCTCACACACGGTTTCCGGAACGGGTTGAACGATTTTTTTATTCTTACCCATTTTCCCACTCCAGCAGGTTCAATTTCTCAGCCTTCAGGATCCGGCCGCAAAAGGCATCTGGTTCAAGAATCTGCCCTTACTATTTTCTTACTTCCCCGGTTGGCATTTTATATATTGTGCAGCGGGGGAATCCCAGGAAACATGTCCATGTCGTGCACATTTCCTGACAACGTGTCCACATTTATTCGAAATTTGGTCACGTTTTGGTAACATGTCCACGACTTACACATGTTCGCTGGAAAGCAGCTCATATAACTTTGTGTTCAGATAGAGCACTTCTTTCCCTATTTTTTGGCTCTCCAGAACACCAATCTTCTCCAACTCCTTGATTGGGAATGGTTTGCCCAAGGCCTTTAAGTTCGGCCAACATGCGACCGGTGCTTATACTCCTTTTCAAGACCGTCTTTGTTTCCAAATCCGCTGCCGGTGGTAGCAGGGGCAAATCGTTGAAAGGTTTGTCGGGATCAAATTTCTTCATCCTACCACCTTACCCTTTGTCCCTTTCAGGTAGGTTTAATTTTCCAGCTTTTATCATACGCTTACAAAAAGAATCCAGTTGAGCCTTGGCAAGTTTTGAGGGCTTGGATTGCCCGTTTTCCCACCGGTTAACGGTGGCGAAACTTATGCCAAGTTCCCGGGCCAGATCTTCCTGGCTTATGGCAAGCTGGCTTCGAACTTCTTTCACCAATGTGGGGTAATCTCGACTTATTGTTGGCATAGACTATACCTCTCTGCGGGTTCGAATCAACCACCTTGTATTCAAATGCGATATCAAATGTTATATCATCTGCAAGAAACAAATCAACCATAATTTTTCAGGTTTGAGCCGACACTGCGGATTAATTCAACCTATCTCGGTAGCGCCTTATGGTCAAAAACCCTTTAGCACCAAATATAATTGTTGACGAAGATGTTATCCATCGAATAATTAATAAAGTTTATTGAATATTGCTTATCGCTGCATTTTACCGTTAGTGTTTAACAAAGAGATTGATCCGAAATGATACAATTAATCAGAGGTTTTAAAGATATCCTGCCGGGAGAAGTGGAACTTTGGCAAAAGATCGAAAAGACGGCCGTTGAGCTTTTGGAGGACTTTGGCTTTAAGGAAATCCGCATTCCGATTATGGAGCGCACCGAGCTGTTTGCCAGGAGTATCGGGGAAGATACCGATATTGTGGAAAAGGAAATGTATACCTTTCCCGACAGAAAAGGGGATCTTCTGACCCTGCGGCCGGAAGCAACGGCATCGATTGTGCGGTCCTATATTCAGCACAAACTGTATGCCCAAGATCCTGTCCGCAAATTTTACACTATCGGCCCCATGTTTCGCAGGGAAAGACCCCAAAAGGGGCGCTACCGGCAATTTTACCAGATTAATGCCGAAATTTTCGGTGTGGATTCCGCCTTGGCAGATGCTCAGCTCATTTTTATCCTGGCAACGTTGTTTGAGAGACTGTCGGTTACGGATGTTCAGTCCCATATCAACTCCCTGGGTTGTCCGGCGTGCCGACCCGATTTCAAGAAATCATTAAATGAATTTTTGTCAGGCGTAAAGGAGAGGCTTTGTGCGGACTGTAACAGAAGGCAAATCCGTAACCCGCTGAGAGTTCTGGATTGCAAAGTTCCTGCTTGCAAGGAAGCCATAGAGGGAGTACCTTCCATTCTCGATTCTTTGTGTCCGGAGTGCCACCGGCAATTTGAAATCTTAAAGCATGCCCTTGAAAGGCTCCATGTTCCGTATGTAATCGACAAACGCCTTGTTAGAGGGCTTGACTATTACTCCCGGGCAACTTTCGAGATCAAAACCGGTTTGTTAGGGGCCCAGGATGCCGTGGCCGGCGGCGGCCGTTACGACGGCCTCGTTAAAACTCTGGGTGGACCGGATCTTCCGGCCACCGGATTTGCCATCGGTTTTGACAGACTGGCAGAGCTCATAGCCGACAGCAAAGTTGACGATGCTCGAACATTGGACATTTTTGTGGCCTCGTTAGGTGAAAAAAGCCGGGCGCTGGCTTTTGAATGGTCCTGTGCGCTGGGCCTTGCAGGGATACAGGTCGAAATGGATATGGGTGACAGGAGTCTTAAAAGTCAGATGAAACGGGCTAATAAGTTTGCGGCCAAACATACGTTAATCGTAGGAGAAAAAGAGCTTGAACAGGGTGCGGTTATTCTGCGCAATATGGCAACCAAAGAGCAGGTTTCAATTCCCATCCAAGGCCTGGTTGAGAATATAAAGGCTCAACTGGCTATGTGAGATATAAGTTGTAAGTGTAGCCGTTTACGGGTTCAAAGGTTCAGGGTTCAGAGGTTCTGGGTTAATGAAACCCTAATTGAACGAAAACGCTTAATTGGGGTGTCCGTTGTCCTTTGTCCGTCGTCCGTTGCTAAGCATAAGAAGCAAGATTTTAATTCAAGTTACATGTGAAACACAAAAATAAGCCCTAAGAACCTGTAAAACAAATGACTACGGACAACTGACCACTGACGCCTAATCGAGTTTTGGTTCGATTAGGGTTGTATATTTAATTAAGTTCGCCGAAGGCGGACGTTATATAAAATCGCAAAGCGATTTTATTAAAGGAGTTTAGCAATTGGCAGATCTACTTGGAGAAATGAGAAAAACCCACACCTGCTGCGAGCTGGGTGCATCTGACGTCGGCCGGGAAGTGGTGCTGATGGGATGGGTGCAGCGTCGCAGAGATCATGGAGGAGTCATATTTGTCGATTTGCGGGACCGCAACGGCCTAACCCAGATCGTCTTTAATCCAACTGTGGATCAAAAGATCCATGCTAAGGCCCATGTAATTCGAAGTGAATATGTGCTGGGTGTGCGCGGCAGAGTGGAAAAAAGACCCGCGGGTATGACCAACCCCAATCTGGTTACCGGCGAGATTGAAGTCATGGTGACGGAGTTGAAAATATTAAATGCAGCTCAAACCCCTCCTTTTCTAATCGAGGATGCTATCGACGTGTCGGAAATGATTCGCCTGAAATTTCGGCATATCGACCTTCGCCGCCCCCAACTGCAAAAAAATATTATCCTAAGACATAAGGCCGCCCTGGCGGTGAGACAGCATCTGAACGGACTTGGTTTTCTGGACATTGAAACGCCGGTGTTAACCGGCAGCACCCCTGAAGGCGCCAGAGACTATCTGGTGCCCAGCAGAGTTAATCCGGGACAGTTTTATGCCTTGCCGCAGTCGCCCCAGATTTTTAAGCAGCTTTTGATGATATCCGGATTTGACCGCTATTATCAAATTGTGCGCTGCTTCAGGGATGAGGATCTGCGGGCGGACCGTCAGCCGGAGTTTACCCAGATTGATTTGGAAATGTCTTTTGCCGGCGAAGAGGACGTCATGCAGGTGACCGAAGGGCTGATACAACACATCTTTATGGATGTTATGGGGCTTGAAATTAAAATCCCCTTTGCTCGCATGCCATATACCGATGCCGTCGGCCGCTTCGGCCTTGACAAACCGGATATCCGTTTTGGATTAGAACTGCAAGATGTCTCTGACATTGTCGTTGATTCAGGGTTCAAACTCTTTTCCGGCGCCGTAAAAAAAGGAGGCGTCGTCAAGGCGCTGAATGCCAAGGGCTGTATCGATTTTTCACGCAAAGAAATTGACGATTTGACTGATTTTGTGGCGATTTATCGAGCCAAGGGCCTGGCGTGGATAAAAATCCGGGAAGATGCCTGGCAGTCTCCCATTGAAAAGTTTTTCACAAAAAGCGAAAAAGAAGCTTTGGCCGAGCGCCTGGACATAGAACCCGGCGATCTGGTCTTTTTTGTGGCTGATCATCTCAAGGTTGCCAATGAAGCTCTGGGTCATCTTAGAAACCTTATAGGTAAAAAGCTGAACCTGATAGACGAAAGTGAATTCAGTTTTGTATGGATTACCCGTTTTCCGCTGCTGGAATACGATGAAGACGAAGGCCGCTATCAGGCCCTGCACCATCCGTTTACCGCTCCTTTTGAAGAAGATTACGACATGCTCAAAGATGAGCCCTTGGCAGTCAGGTCCCGCGCTTATGACCTTGTGTTAAACGGCTCTGAAATCGGAGGCGGCAGTATCCGTATTCATGATAAGGATATTCAGGAAAAGGTATTTGAAGCCCTGGGCATGGACCGGACGACCTACGAAGCGAAATTCGGATTCCTGCTCTCAGCACTGGAATCCGGTGCGCCGCCCCACGGCGGTATTGCCCTGGGGTTCGATCGGCTGGTGATGATCCTGTGCGGGCAGCCTTCCATCCGTGACGTGATTGCTTTTCCAAAAACCCAAAAAGCGGCCTGTCTGCTCACCGATGCGCCGGCTGAGCCCGACAAAAACCAGCTGGCTGAACTTTCTTTGAGGGTCACAAAAAGCTAAGCTCAGCAAATATTCTGATCCAGAGGACCAGGCTTTGGGTTACCCCTGGAGGAGATTTGCTTTACAGGAGATTTATTGAATTATTGAAATTTCAAATACCAAAATACAAATATCAAACAATTTCCAATGACCGAAAATAGTTTAGGAAGTGGAAATTCCAAATAACAAGCATCAAATTACAAATAAATCACAATAACCGAAATTCAAAATAAAAAACTTTGAAATTCCCTTGAGATTTGGTGCTTGTAGTTTGGAATTTCATTGGAATTTGGTGCTTGTAGTTTGGAGCTTGTTTGTTTTTTGGTGCTTGGAGTTTGTGATTTTAGATGCAAAACTCCAAGGCAAAGCCATTGGCCTCTGACCTGCTCAAAGGACCAGGTTTTTCAGTGCAAAACAAATCGAGGATATTGGGGAAGACTTAAATGCCACAACCGAAAAATGCCATGGAAATCTTTCGGCATCTCGACAAGTCGAATTGCCGGGAATGCAGGGAAAAGACATGTCTCGCATTTGCCGGAGCGGTCTTTACGGGTCAAAGAAAGCTTACCGAATGCCCGCAACTGGATCGAGAGACCATCGACCGGCTCTCCGGAGAATCCGAAAATCAGACTGGGGTTGAACCCGAACGGGGTGAATACCTGCAAGATCTGAAAAACGAAATCGCCAACATTGACCTTGCTGCCGCAGCCCAAAGAATAGGAGCCCGGTATTCTGACGGCAAGCTGATGCTCAAGGTATTAGGTAAAGACTTCAGCGTTGATGAAAAGGGCAATCTTTCCTCTGACATCCACATCAATGCGTGGGTGGTCATCCCGTTGCTCAACTATGTTCTTTACGCCCAAGGGCTGCCGGTTTCAGGCAATTGGGTTTCGCTGCGGGAGTTGAAAGAAGGAACGGAACGATACCCGCTTTTTAAAAGACGCTGCGAAGATCCCATGAAACGAACGGCAGACACCTATACCGGTCTTTTTGACGACATGGTTCACGTTCTCAGCGGAAAGCAGGTGGCAAAACAATTCGAATCAGACATATCCGTGATTCTGTACCCCCTGCCCAAAGTTCCTGTCATGATATGTTACTGGTCGCCGGAAGAAGGTCTCGAATCGAGCCTCAATATTTTCTTCGACGAAACAACCGACAAGAACCTCGACATCAACTCCGTCTTCACCCTGGGAGTCGGGCTCACGCAAATGTTCCAGAAGATCGCCCTAAGGCACGGGTTTCCCGAGGATGTGTGAGACCCTTTAAAAACGGCCCAATTCCACCCATCATAATATATTCTATTTGTAATAAAATTTGAATACGGTGCGATATTAGGCACCGTAACATTCTTTATTTCCTTTGCGCTTCAACCCAAGTTTTCACGTCCATAAACGGATAGTGTTGCAAGACACCGAAGTTCGGCATTTTTTTGACCTTTGCCCTGGCAAAAAAGGGCGTCTGGATCCCGCAGAGAAATTTGGCCACATCCAAAGGAGAGCAAAACGGATCGCCCTTCGCAAGATAATCGCTGCTAAGGTCATCCAGGTTTTTGTGCGCCAGCGGTTCCAGTTCAAGTGTGTGTTCTATCTTGGCAGGATGCCCTTTGCACACCGAGCAATGACCGCAATGGTCAATTGTCATGGCTTCGCCAAAATAAAGGGCCAATGCTTTGCTCAAACACACTTTGCTTTCAAAAAAGCCGACCATCTGCTGGATTCTTGCAATCTCACGGGATTCTTTGTTTTTGAACTTTTCATACATAGATCGGGCCAATTGATCGATATCAAAGCGCTTGTCCACAAGATCAAACACATCGATTGCCTGGCGTGACTGAAGCCGGATCCAGCCTTGGTCATCAAAATAGTCTAAAGCTGCCACCACCCGCTTGCGGTCGGTGGTGTAGCGGGCCACAATCTTATCAATATCCACGTATGTCCAGACTTTTTTGGTTTCACTATGCTCAAAAATGGCCGCAGCAAACTGCCGGCGCTCGCCTTGAAAGCGGTCGATGATCTCTTGGCGCTGTGTCAAGAATTGAAAGGCATACTGGTCAAAATAGGTGCCCTTGGGCCGGATAATTCCGTCCATTTCAAGATAAACCAGCAAGGTTCTCAACGGCAGGGGGCGGATATTCAGATCAAAAGCAAGGGCCAACAGCTTCAATTCCCAAACAAAGCCCGATTGCGCTTTAATTCTTTCTAATAGATCGGCAATGGCCTTCTGTTCAGGCGTATCGCCATAAACAAAATTTTCAAGAATACTGATATTGTTCCGATTGGCCAACACCTCGCATAAAGCGGGCTTTCCATCACGTCCGGCGCGGCCGATCTCCTGGCTGTAACTTTCGATGGATTTGGGCAGATCAAAGTGAATCACCCGTCGGATATCGGCTTTGTCGATGCCCATTCCAAAAGCGATCGTAGCCACCACACAAGAACGTGCACCGTCCATAAATTGATTCTGAATCCGCTCACGATCCTCATTTTGCATACCGGCATGATAACCGGCAGCGTTAATGCCGCAATTGTCCAGAAAGGCGGCAATCTCCTCGGCCGTGCGCTGTAGCGTAACATAAACAATGGTGGGCGCTTCCGGTTCTTCCCGGATTCGATCAAGAAGCTGTTCGCGCTTGTTTGTTTCTTTTGTCGGTGTCACCGTCAAAAAAAGGTTTTGACGGTAAAACCCGGTGATTACAACATTTTGTTTGCAAATCTCAAACCCGGCGCACATATCCTCGATGACCGGCGGGGCGGCAGTTGCCGTTAACAGCAGTGTTTGGGCGATATGGTATGCTTTCCGATAGGCCGGCAGCTTCAAGTATTCCGGCCGGAAATTGTGCCCCCACTGGGAGATGCAATGGGCCTCGTCCACTACCAGCAGAGAGATCTTCATTTTTTCAAGGTGTTGTCGGAAACGCTCGTTTTTAAAGCGTTCTACTGAGATCATCAAGATCTTCAAGCGATCGTTTTTTGCCTGGGTTACAATCTCATTGTAGGTTTGCAGCTCTAAGGTTGAATCCAGCCGCGCGGCCGGAATACGGTGTGCGGAAAGAAAATCGACCTGATCTTTCATCAGGGCCAGCAACGGTGATACCACCAGCGTCAGGTGAGGCAGCAGCATTGCCGGCAGTTGATAACAGAGCGACTTTCCAGCACCTGTGGGAAAAATCGCCACCGCCGATTCACCTTTTGTGATCCGGGCAATCACCTCTTTCTGGCCGGATCTGAAAGAACTGTATCCGAAGTATTGCTTCAGCTGTTTTTCAAGCACGATACTTATCCTTTCTGGAAATCAACTCCACGCGCCACTTCCGGGCATCAGCTATCATTTGCTGAAGGCCCGCAAGGAAAGTGGATCTTGGGGAAAAAGGTTTTAAATCATTTTCAGCAATTGTAATCCCCCTTAAATTTAATCTTCAAAAAGATTTTCTCTAAAAACTCTACTTCCAACAACAGCTTTCCAATATTGTAATACCAACCACCATAATAAAACCCCAAAGCCAAAAATAAGCAAAATGGGTAAAAGGATAATTGTTCCAATTTTCTCTAACCAGGAAACATTGGAATCAATCATCATCGTCTTTAGCCCTGGCATGGTATAAATCCTCCTGTTAAGTTTTACATTGGTATAACTCAATATTCATGCCAGGACGGATAATTCTTGATCTTTTTTGAGTTGTATTAATGTTATAAGGTTTATTTCCAGGGAGTTAGATGTATAAAGAGAATTGAAGTTGTGGGCTCATGTTAGAAATTATCTATTCTGAAGAACACCGATTTGCACATATTTTAGTGCACATTGCACAGTTTTTTGTGCATTCTTATTCCTCTGACCTCCCGTTACATTTCTATTATATTGCCGGTAGCACAAATCTTTTTTCACAGAAGCTATTCAATTAAAAGGTCAACTTGAAGCTCAAAAGAGGAGCTTGACATAATGACACAATAATTTTTTTTTAAATGAGAAATGGGGGTTATAGGTAGTTAAACCAGACCTGTTCCACTTGCTCGAAATTGGCCTTGATCTCTTCGCTCCCGCTGATGATATCGCCATGCCCCGGCAACAACCATTCTGCATCGAGTCCGGCCAGCCGTTTAATGCTTTCCTTGAGCTTCGTACCGTTTCCGCCGGGCAGATCCGTACGCCCGAGCCCCCCTTTAAAAACAAGATCTCCGGTAAACAGCATTTTTTGGTCCGGCCAGTATATTGATACTGAACCCGGTGAGTGACCCGGCGTGTGCAGTACCAAAAAATCAAAGCCGCTTATCGAAATATCGCCTTCTTTAAGAAAAAAAGCAGGTGCTATCGATTGAGTGTTTAAGCTCAGAGGAGTCTTTGGGGAATTGTCCATGGATTTTAAGAATCGCCAGTCCTTGTTATGCAGAGCTGCCAGGGCGGGCTTTTCCTTAAAGAGCTCGGCAGCCTCCAGGTGATCCGGATGGGCATGGGTGCCTATGACCAGGCCGATGTCGTCTAATGTTAGCCCCAATTCATTCAGTTCTTTGTGCACATGGTCAAACAGGCTGCTGTGACCCGGATCGATGAGTATGCGGGTTGGTCCATCAATCAAATAGGTGTTGCAATTGTTAGCAGTCGTCGACCGCCAGATAAAGCCATAAACGTTATCGGTAATCTTCACGTTACTTCTCCTCAGTCAATAATCACCCCTAATTTTACCGCAAAGACGCAGAGGGCGCAAAGAAAAGATAATTTTCTTTTGCCGTTGAGAGGACGGCAAAGGAAAAAAAAATCAATCGCTACGCGGCATTTTTGGATTCTAAATGCCCGCAGGGTATGTAGCTTATTGCTTTCCGTCCTCTCAACGAAAAATAATAAAATAAATAAACTTTGCGTTCTCTGCGCCTCTAATGAGCAAAGCGAATGGGCGGTAAATTATCGTATTAAAACGGACAGCAGTGATGATCCAATGCTTCTTCATTTTGTTTGCGCGCAATTAAGGTCTCAGCCTACTGCCTCAGCCCGGCATCCACATTCCTGCCCGTGGGTTCCGGGGGCAGGCGCGGTTTGAAAAAATAGTGCTGCTGGAGAGATTGGACGACCTTGTCGATATTATTTACCGCTTTTCTGATTTCTTGAATCCCTTGGGATGTAGAGCGGGTAACTTCGGGTATATTCTTGCTCCCCTTTTCGATATCGGCCAGAATAATTTTAAGAGTGCCGACAGCATCTTCAACATCTTTCATGGTTCGTTTGATATCCGGCACGCTTTCTAGAATCCCTTTTTCAATCTCATGCAGCGTCTCCAGGGTCTCCTTCATCTGATCAGCGGTACCAGGCGTTTTAGCAGAGGCTTCGGAAAGGTTTCCAATGATTTTTCCGACCTCATCGAGGTTGCCGTGGACTTGATCCAAAAGGGCTCTCGATTTTATTAAGCCGCCCACTGTTCCCTTGCCGGCATCGATCTCGCTGGTCATCTTTTCGACCTGTGCCAGCAATGAGTTGAGACTTTTAAAGGCCGTAAAAAAAGGACCATGAGGGTCTCGCAGGATTTGAACGATCGATGTAATCTCCTGAGCCGCCATGATAATCATTTTGGCGGTCTTTTCGACCTGAAACTCACCAAGATAATCAGCTATCGATTTTTTCTTATCGGAAGGTATGACTCCGCCTGCTTGAAGCAGGGGTGAATCGTCTTCACCGGGTATGATGGCAATATGCTCGGCACCCAAAACCGTAGGGCTCTGGACAGTGGCTCTGGTGCTCTTTCTGATTCTTGATCCGAATTCGTGTGAAATGCTCAGCTTGATTTTTACCTTGTCCCCTACCAGAAGTATCTGTTTGATTTTACCGATGTCGGTGTTGAACAGCTTTACCGGTGTATTGACTTCCAGGTTATAACTTTGGTCAAAAATAGTATAATAGGTTATATAGGTTTTAAACCAGCCTTTACCCCGGCCGATGACGATCACAGTCGTCAGCAGCAGCATTGCAATGCAGATGATAAATATTCCAACAGCTTTTTCTTTTTTATCAAACTTTAATTCCATGATGTATTTAAATTACAGTTAGACTAATTTCGGAGCCTTGGCCAACATGCCGTCTGTAATCAGCACCTCTCTATTGGCAAAGGCATCGATAAAGTTTTGATTGTTACAGAAAAAAACAAATCCATGCCCGTTTTCAAGGGTATCTTTAAGGATTTCGTTAAAAAGACCGAAGCTGTTGTAGCCGAAATAATCTTCCGGGCGCTCAAGGAGCAGAACGTCAAAAGATTTAGTAAGTTCCCGAATGGCAATGGCAATACGCAAATCAATCGGTCGCAATTCACCGGGGCGAATATCGAGCTTATCTTCAATATTAAATATTCTGCATAATTTCAAGGTTTTCGCATCTATATCCAATGAGAGTGAGTTCTCGAAGTAGGATCTCATTAAAAGCAGGTTTTCCCTTACAGTTTTATTGCTGAGCATAGCGGAGTCCAGCCCAATATAACCGATTTTCTTTTTGAAGGGAAGGAGATTGCGATAGTCTGAAAAATCTATGACTTCACCCATATAGCTGTATGTACCGGTTTGAGGGCCGACCAGCGTTGCCAGGGCTTTTAGAAAAATGTAAGCATCCGCCGTAGCGGCCCTGATGGCACAAGCATCGCCCTTCGTCAGGGTAAAATAGATGTCTTTAAGAGAGTTTCCAAACCCTTCGACGACAAGGCTGTAATTAGAAAGTTCTATCAGATACACGTTGCTTCCTACAAATAAAAAATAGCGGATATAATAATGTTAAATATCAGGCAGAAGATAATGCTCTCAATGGCTGCTTTGGAAGTTCCTACCGGAATCTCCGTAATATTTTTCTTGATATTGAATCCGTGGTTCAGGCTTGTAACGGTAATAATGACCCCAAAGCAGAGGGCTTTGACAATGCCTACCGCAATATCGGCTGCAGTGATGGCCTTGCCGATCTGATCAAGAAAGTTTCCCATGGGAATGTTGGTTATGAGCCACACCAAACCATACCCGCCGATAATAGACACCAGATCAAATACAATAAAAAGACAGCATACCGCCGCAGTTATTCCGACCATCCTGGGAAGGCAGACGATCCACATGGGGTCAAGACCGGCCATTTCAAAAGCTTCGATTTCATTGAGAACATTCATGTAACCGATCTCGATAGTGACGGCCGTGGCAGATCTCAGGATAACCAGGAAGGCTGTAACGATGGGGCCGAGTTCCCGCACTATCAAAATAACGGTGGTCTTGCCGAGGTCGTAATGCCCTGCATATTTGGCAAATTGTACAATAAGTATACTTCCGATCAGCAGGGCAATCGGAATAATGATCGTAAGCGCTTCCACGCATGTGAAATATATCTGTTCCAGCACCACCCTTTTGACAATCACTCTGCCGGTTTGCGGTCTTTTGAAAATCAGCGTGAAGATTCGATAAGTTAAGGCGCACAGGTCTAGCACGTGATTGACAGATTTTATGGTTTTTCGGCCTATGCTCCCTAAAATTTGTTCCATATGAAATTTTACAATATACAAAATACAAAGGTCAACCCAATTGGCACTGCTATTTAGTGCCCATCCATAAAGAAACTTGAGCACTAAGTAGTTTCCAATGCATAAATGCTTGCAATATATGCCGGCATACCAGCTTTTACCATTTAAGCGGCAATGTGACTTTGATACTGTCTGTAATACGCTGCAAATATAATATAAAACAATGTTTATGCTCAACTTTTCATGATTATTTGGCTTGTCATTTTAAATTTAGTGTGGCATATTTATATGATTTGAAATAAATAATAATTATATTCATGCCTTTCAATCTTTTCACATAAGGAAAAATCCGGATCATGAAAAAAATCGTTTTCTATGTAATGATAATCTTTTTCCTTGCCCCGGCCGGCCTGCAGGCCGGCAAAACGGTTACGGCCAAAGGGTTGAGTTTTTTTGAACCCGGCAGAGAATTAATCGCCCGTGAAAAAGCTTTAGATGAGGCCAAACGCTCGGCTGTCGAAAAAGCCATGGGCACTACCATCGAGTCCAGAACTGCCGTAGAAGATTTTCAGGTGGTCAAAGATCAGATAATGAGCCGTTCGGCCGGGTATCTTAAGGATATCAAAATTATTGAGGAAAACAAAACGGATCTGGGCACTTACGAGATCACGATCCAGGCAGAAGTTGAAATTCCGGACCTTGTCGACGATTTAGACCGATTCAAAAAAATTCTAAAATGGCAGAAAAACCCGCGCATAAGCGTTGTTGTCGAACCGGGCTTGAAGGCCGACTACCTGCCCACCGCCAAAAAGACGGCCAACCTGCTTATTGAGCGCTTAAAACATGACGGCTTTAAAGTTTTTAAATATTCAAAAAAAAATAAGCATCAGATGGGTCTTTTGGTCGGACTAAGTTTGGAACTCTCCACCCGCAAGACCACATTTCAGGATCTTGACCTTACCCTGAACGAGATCAGCCTCAGCACCAATATTTACCGCCCCGGGGATGAAGAAATTCTGGCCACCGCCAGTGCGGTGAAGTCCATGCCCGGAGAAAACAAACTTCAGGTTCTGGACAAAGGTGCAAAATTCTGCATCGAT
Organism: Candidatus Desulfatibia vada; assembly: GCA_014383215.1. Lineage (GTDB taxonomy): Bacteria > Desulfobacterota > Desulfobacteria > Desulfobacterales > UBA11574 > Desulfatibia_A > Desulfatibia_A vada. The sequence continues at coordinate 35,526 of JACNIG010000142.1, forward strand.
AAAATCTGGGACCAACTGCGCAAGAAACTTTCCAGGCTCTGGGAAAAGGAATTGTACAGCCAAAGAGATATCTATCTAATCGTGAAAAAAATCGCTTCACATGCCGAGGCCGAGGATATCGGCCTGATTTTCAAATCTGATGTCAGCGGCATCGTGGACGCCCAATTAATCAGTTTTCGCAAAAACAAGGCTGAATATAGCTTAAAGTATCGTGGCTGGCCCGAACAGCTGTTAAATGAAATCCAGATGGCTTATTTTAAAAACAAATATTTTGAGCCGAAGCTGGAAGCCATTCAAGGAAATAAAATCACGATAACAAAATAATATCAATTTTCGCTATAGGAGACAAAAGATGAACAGAAAGATGAATTTTAACATAGGGCTTTCCATTTTGTTAGCGGTTTTTCTTTTTGCCTGTGTTACACCAGGGAAACAACATTATGATACCGGCATGCAGCTTAGCTCAGCCGGCAAATACAAGGAGGCCATCGCCTATCTGCAGCAGGCCATCGAAAAAGAGCCGAATAACAAAGAATACCAAAAGGCGCTTGCTGATATTAAGACAAATTTGATTGCAGGTTATGTGGCCGAGGGTTCTGAAGCACTCGGTTCCGAATCCCCGGTTACCATAGGAGTCATAAACAGGGCCAAGGACAAGCTTGCTAAGGCCCAGGAGATTGATCCCGAACACGCTGATGTCAAAAATCTGGCGGCAAGGATTGCAAAGGAGCAAGATGCGCTGCTGTCCGAAGTGAAAGCGCTCTATACCGGCGCCAAACAACAGATGGGCGCCGGGGATTGGATCAAGGCTTATTTTAACTTGCGGCAAATTCAAAGCCGCTTTCCCAATTACGAAGACTCGTCCCAACTTTTAAGGCAAGCTGCCGACCAAGGATCCCAGATTTCTTTTCAGCAGGCCAAAGAGTTGTTTGACCAGGAAGATTTTGCGGGGGCCATGGAACATCTTCGCAAGACCCTGGCTTTAAAATCGGATCACGGACCCGCGCGCGAGCTTATGAACCTGGCCCAGGAACGCAACAACAAAGATTATTTTGTCCAGCAGGCCCGGGAAGCAGTGATGGCACAAAAATGGGACCGGGCCGTCAACACTTATGAACGCGCCCTTGCATACGAACCTGACAACAACACTTTGAGGCAGTTGATCGGCCACGTGCGCACAAAAGCCGGAGAATTTTATGTCCGCAAGTCCAGGAGCCAGATGGACGAAGGGTGGCTGCTTAAGGGTTTTGAAAGCTTTAACCTTGCAAAAAAATATATGAATGATCAGAGTGATTTCCAGCTTAACACCCTTAGTAAAGACCTTACATCCCGAGCCGCCTATGCAGCCGAATATTTCAAAGAGCAAGGTATGTCCGGCGCCGCCTGGTTCTGGTATGGAAAAATTCAAAGCATCGATCCGGATTATCCCAAAATTTTCTTTCTCACCCAGGCCATGGAAGACAATATAAAACAGAGGGTCCAAAAATCGATCGCTGTGTTTGACTTCAACAGTCCGTCCAACAACGAAGATGCCGGAATTATCGTTGCCAACAATCTGATAACCTATCTGTTCAAGAACGCCAGCGGAGACATCAAGATTCTGGAACGGGAAAATTTAAAATCGATCCTTGAGGAGATGAAGCTGGGGCAGATCGGTGTGGTCTCCGGAAATACCGCCAAGCAGATGGGACGCGTTTACGGAATCGATGTAGCTATTATGGGCAGCGTTCTGTTATATAATGTAGATGCGAACTCCTCGGAAGGGACCAAATCGGTGCGCTATAAGGTGGGCACCAAAATCGATGACAACATCGATTATTTAAACTGGAAAGCAAAAAATCCCAAACCTACTCCCATGCAGCTTTCGCAAGCGCCGCCGGCTAAAGTAACAATTCCGGTATATGCGGAAAAGGATTACAAAGTTTCCAAACATAAAAAAGTCGGATTTGTGCAGCTCTCTTTTCGCATTGTAGATGTGAGCACCGGAGAAAACATCCAGGTCAAAACCATAGAGGCCAAAGAGACAGTAGAGGATGAAACCAGCGCCGGCCTGCCGGAGGCCAAAATCAAATTCGATCCCCTGGAAATTCCTACGGATACCGAGATTCTTCAAAAAATGACGGACAAGGTGGTGGCCGACCTGGGCCGGGAGGCATTGAGCCCGCTGAAGAATCTGGAGACGAAATCTTTTCAAGAGGGTGAAAAGCTATTGCGCCGCCGCGCCAATCTCAAAGCGGCCGAAAGCTTTGTCGATGCCGTTTTTGACGAAAAAATGAAACGAGTCCAGGGATCTCCTTTGTCTCTCAAAGCACAGGAGCATCTCGATGATATTTTCCTTAATTATAAAGTCAGAATTGGGGGCTAATGTATGTTCCGTGTCAGGAACATTGCGGTGACGGTATTTGTGGTTGTTGCAGTGCTCTGGGGCGCAGCTTATGCAGGGGCCGCCCAGAATGCTCTGGCAATTTTTAATCTCACGCCTACCAACATGGAGGCTATGGGATATGATGGTGAGATTTTATATGCGTTGATATCCGCTCTGGAAAGGCAAAAAACAATTGAACTGATGTCCAGGCGAGACATGGAAGAAGTTCTTTTTCAGGCGGGACTGGTTCAGGGCGGTGATACGGCATCGGTTGCCAAAGCCGGCAAAGCCCTGGGGATCAATTTTATTCTTTTCGGAAGTGTCACTAAAAAAGCCGGACGGATTCTGGCAACACTCAAGCTCATGGATGTTGAAAATCAACGACTGATCAAAACCTGGAATAAAAGTTTTGCCGGGCGTGAAGCCATTTTGAACGAAGTCCCGAAGTTTGCCGGGGAGTTGACCAGCACAATCAGCAACAGGGAAGGGTCATATGCCGTTCCTGCCGCGGCTGCGGCCCAGGTGGAAGCTACAATTGAGAACCTGAGAGCCAAAAGCCAGGGGAAAAAAGTCTTGCTGACATGGAAGTTTGACCCCTCCCAACCGATTGTTGGCTTTAATGTCTACCGCTCGGAAAATTCAGAAGGTCCCTATCAGTATCAGGGCAAAACAGACCAGAACCTTTTCGAAGATGCCAAAATCAAGAAAGGTAAATCCTATTACTACCGGGTGGGGCTTAAGCTAAGTTCCGGCAAGGAGATTAAGAGCAGCCTTACTGCCCAAATCAAAAGCGCCGGCGAAAAAATTCCCCATCCGCCACTGGTTATGGGCGGCATAGGTTACATCCGGCGTACGGAAATTAAATTCGTCCCCGCGCTGATGAACGAGCAGGAAAAATTCAAGATAAAAACATACAAAGTCTTGCGCAAAAAAAGAGCCGACAGCAGCTGGGAGATGATATCTTCCGTCAATGCCAAAATGACATCTCAATCGGAACTGGCCTTCACGGTAGAAGACAAGAAAGACTTAGAGGACGGTGAGACTTATTTTTATGCGGTTGCAAGTTTGGACGACAAAAAGCGGGAAAGCCCGATGTCGGATCCGGTAACCGTGAAAACGATTGACCGCCCTGTTTTAAAGGTTGAGCAGGACAACCTTCTAAGGAAAATAAACATTGCCTGGGAACCCCAGGAAAACATTGCAGGGCATTACCTGTATCGCCGGCAGGGCCAAAAGGACTGGCTCAAGGTGGCCACAATCAGAGCCCCGGCAAAACCCGGCATTACAGATACAAAAGATCTTGAGGATGGACAAACCTATCAATATCAACTGACATCTTATGATGCTAAAGGCGAAAGCGGACCTTCAAATACCATTCAGGCCAAGACCAAGGATCTGCCGCCGTTTCCTCAGGATGTAATCACCCAAAGCGGCCTGGTAAAATCCGTCAAAATTTTCTGGACACCCATCGAGGATCCGGATGTCGGCGGTTACGCCATTTATCGGGGAACCAGCACTGAAAACCTCAAAATGATTACCAAGGTAAAAGGATATAAATCCAACAGTTTCCTGGACAAAGGCAGAGGTTATGACCCTTTGAAAGACGGGCAGGACTACTTTTATGCAATCGTCAGTTACAATCTCTTTGGTGCGGACGGGAAACCCACCAAGGCCGTCAAAGCAACCACCAAACCAAGACCGACCCCTGTCCAAGGGCTTATGTCGACCAAAGGGGCGGATTATATTCAGATAAAATGGGACAAAAATCCGCAGAACGATATAAAAACGTTTATTCTCTCCCGCAGCCGAAACAATGGATACTGGTCTAATTTGGAGAAACTTACTGCTGATCAAAACGTTTTCAAAGATGTTGACCTGAAACCGGAAACCAACTACCGGTACAAGATCATTGCCCTGGACAAAGACGGTCTTGAAAGTGATCCGGTAGAAAGCGAGAATGTTGCCAGTCCTATCGTCAAGCCTAAAAAGTAATCGTCTAACTCGATTCTGCCTGCTACCGACTGCCCTCCTGACACCTTGCAAGAAAATCGGGCCGACATCTCAAATTATCGCCTGAATTTTGCATACTAAATATTTGAGGGTCGGGGAGTTTTCGCTGTAAGACCGCTCAATGGATAATCATATTTTAAACCGTGTGAACTCGCATATAAAGGTTCGTAAAGAAAGAACAAAAGCTTTTGCAATAATATTAATTGTTTTGCGAAACAACCGGTAATCGCTTGCGATGGCAGCTTTTGGCAATACGTCTGTTCTTTCTACGATCCTTAATATACTCAAACAGCACACGCTTTAAAATCTGATCACCCATTTCGCTAATTCACCAAGCATTATGGGAAAAAACTCCCCGACTGCTGAAATATTCTAAATTATATTTTTTATGTTAAAAATATCAAAACCAGGGAGGAACAAATGAAGAAAACCATTTTTTATCTTACCATCGCCGTTGTGGTGTTGTTATGCGCCGGACCGCTTTACAGCGCTGAGCAACATGAAGCAAAGGACAGGTTCCAATTGTTTAACGCGGAATACAAATCGACCTTCATTCAGACCAGCAAAACAACGGTTTTTAACGAAAAAAAATTGTTCAAGATCGACTCAAAAACCGGTGAGACCTGGATGCTTATCGACGTGTTTAAAGAAGGTCGAGACATAAAATACTGGAAAAAAATCAAGGAAACTCCAGACAATTAAGCACTGCGTGGCCCTGATTGAGTCAAAATTCAATTGAGGTTGAAGTTTTTTTGCATAATTTGTAGGCTTAAAGAGCTGAAAAACAATGCAATTTTTTACGAATTCGTCAATTTAACCCATGCCTGATACACCTACATCAGATTCAAAAAGCGGTAAAGTAAAGAAACTTCTGCTCGTACTGAGTGTTACCGCACTTATCATGGCATCCTTTCTGGTTGGTCTGGTTGTTTTCCTGCCGCAGCTTGTTTCCACGGCAAGGTTTAAGGGTTTTCTTGAAAACCGGGCATCAAGCGCCCTAAACCGCCCCGTGCAAATTGAAGAACTTCAGTGGGCATGGACCGAAGAAGTTGTAATTAATAATATCAGCATAAAGGATGATCCGGCTTTTTCAAACAAACCGATCTTGAGTACCAAGAGTGCCCGGATAAAGATATTTTTTGGTGAAATACTAAGGGGCCGTCTGCATTTTGACTTTGTTATTGACGGCCTTGAAGCCGGGTTGATCCGCAGCAAAAACGGACGGACCAATGTGGGTATGCTGCTGGCACAATTTAAACCTGCTGACACAAAAGAAAAGGAGCAAGCACCGCTGGATCTGAATAATTTGGCCTTTTCCGTTCCTTTTGATCTTCAAGGCAGGGTCCATCTTGACAATATTTTTGTGCGGGTAGAAGATCGCAGACAAAACAAACGGCTTGCACTGCAAAATGCTGCCGTACATGTTGATATACCATCCCTTTATCTTGAGCCGGCAGCACTGCAAGCTTATACAGATATTGAAATAGACGGCAAAAAAATTCCCGACGCTCATCTGAACATTTCCGTCAAGAACTTATTTAATCCAAAAGGAAAATTGCAAATAGCCGACGCATATATTGATATGGAGGGTACCGGCCCCGGCGCCAAGTTTGCGTTCAACAGCAATCTTAGCAAACTCAAGATAAACAGCCGGATAGAATTTGACCTTGCAAAGCTTACCCGGATATTAAAACCTTTTATGCCCCCGCAGATTTCGTCGACTGCAATCGCGGGCAACCTAAAATTCATATTTAACGGTTCGGCAAATCCACAGGAGTCGCTATCTTTCAATTCCACTTTAGAGGGCAAAAGCCTGGTCATTTTAAAGGGTTTTTTAAATGATAAAACACTTGGACCGCTAAACTTTAATATTGACAACAGAGGAACTCTGGATGCCTTAAAGGGAAGACTTTCCATCGAGAAAGGCGCACTTGTTTTGCTTGAAAAAAGCACAGCGGTTTGGAAAGGAGTAGTTGATAATTTATACAGTACTGCGCCCCAGGCAGATTTGAAATTTGGATCGATACGGTTTGATATTGGTGAATTGCTTGATAAATCCAGTGGATTTATACCGGAGGGTATAAAATTAAGTAAAGATAGTGCACAAAATTTTCCGATTCTTGAAATCGTAAATGCCGGCTTTTCCGGGCCTGTGCCGTCGGGTCCCAACGATGTCAGCATCAGCGACCTGGTTTTAACGATGCCCGATTTTCATTTTATTCCCAGAAAATTTCAAAAGCCTTGGTTGTCAGCAAAGAAAGTGCGGTTTGCCATTGAGGACTTAAGATCAACCCTCAAGGACTTTTTGCCCACGCAAATGAGTTTGACGGCATCTTTAACCACAGACAGCATCTTGGTTAAAGGAAAAAAGGATGTTAATGTCAAGAATTTGTCAATTCCAAACATAACCGTTGCCTCCAATCAAATCCATAAGTCTAAAAATCCTCTTGTTGGTTTAACGGCAAGTTTTAAAGTACACGAAGCACTGACGGTCGACGAAATAAGTATACCGTCAGCGCTTACTGTCAACAATGTTCAGCAAACCCTGGATGCAGAACTGGAGTTCCCTGACGGCATAAATGCCCGGCTTGCAATCAAGGATTTAAAAATAAAATTGCCGTCTTTGGTAATTGAAAATTCCCGGTACGGTCCTTTCAAAACCAATGCCCAACTTAACGGCAGCATTGATAAAATAGAGCTTCTTAATACAGAACCTCTGAATGCAGACGTCAAGGGAATTAAATCAAATCTGTCGGTTGACAACATCCTTGTAGCAGAGTTTGAGGCTGATGCCGAGAACATGGCTGCGGCACTTCTTAAGACAAAAGGTAAGGTTTTCATAGATATGGCCCCATTGTCCGAGAAACTTATTGCCAGGTTTTATGATAAAATCAGGCTGACCGGCCGGACAAAGCTCACCTGGGATATTGCCGGCAGATTGCCGCATAAGAGAGAAATAGCTAAGCTTGCGTCTTTAAAAATCGACTTCAAAAATGACTTGAGCTTTGTAGACCGGTTTAATACTAGCGGCAAGCTGCAAGATGTGGGAGTTGACCTGACTGTTTCAAAAAGCAATCATTTAAAAGTTAATTCAATTTCAACCGGATCGCCTTTAAGCTACAGTTTTGACAACAAGACCGGCAAGGGAAAATTTGACGGGAAAATTTTAATTCGAGGTATTGACAAGGTGCCTTTTAACCTGGTCAGTGATAAAAATTTAAGCGCTGACATCCTTGTTTCCGGCGGGCATGATTATCTTGAATCAGCAACTTTTTATCAGGTCGCGGAACTAAAACCGGCAAACATAAAGCATACTTTTGATCTGTCATTAAGCGGCATGGATCGTATCTTTAAACGCAACCTGAAAATGCCGTTGCCGTTGTGGTTGAAGTATATCAGCGCCACTGCTCACGGGACCTTAAATGTTACGGAAGAAACCAACCTTGCCGGGCTTGTCGAAAGGCTGGCCTTTGACGGCCGGGTGGAGACCGGCCTGGAGCTTATGCTGGTTCCCAACGAAAATATCAGGCTGCAAGCCTGGGCTTTGAGTCCTGCAATGAACATAAAGCTGGGAAAATTATTTAGCGTTAAAAGCCTGAAGACAAATTTAAAGATAAAAAAAGATTATCGTATTCTAACAGAAGAAGAGATAAAAGCTAAACAAAGCAAAATTGTACCGTTATCAGTCAGGGTTCTAAGGGTTGAGTCTGGACCGGTTGCTGGTTCTTCAAGCGCATTGGCTGCCGAAGATACGGCCATTACAAAGTTCACCGGTGCATTGCAAAACCGTTTCAGCCCACAACATGCCATTGCATTCAAGTCGGCATATATGGGATTCGGTCCCTTGCCGCTGCCCATTGATCACTCTGTGATAGATTTTGATCTGAACAAGGGCCTTCCAACTTCAGACTATTTTAAGGTTGAATTATTGGGAGGGACGGTTATCGGTTCCGTGGCAGTTTTAAAGAAAAATGACCTCTTTTTCCTGCAGATGCGGTTGGCCTTTTCAGGTTTAAATACAGACAAAATATATCCGCCGGCCAATGCAAAGGATAATGATGACAGTGAATTGAGCGGCCAGCTATGGGCACTGATCCCTCTGTCTTCTCAGGTGAGCACTGTGCTGCAACAGTTTCAGATGGATCTGAATCTGAGCCGCATAGGTACCCGCTCGTTTGAAAGATTTCTTTATGCGCTGGATCCTTCCGAGAGCAATGAAGCCATTGTATCCCAGCGTCAACTTTTGCGATTGGGTTCTCCACGCTGGATTAATGTTTACGTTAAGGACGGCGGTCTCTCTTTGGAGGGTGAAGTAGATGCGCAAGGTGTTGCTGTGGCCATACCGAGTCTCAGGCGGCTGAATATTGCCAATGTGGCCGGGCTTGAAAATTATGCCGAATCCCTTGCACGTCTTGATCCGATTGTTGCAGTTCTGAAAATCTGTGCGGCAAACGGTATCAAAATTAGCAAAGACGGTAAACATGTGAAATTTCAAACCGCAACTTCTCAGTAAGCTCTGAAAAATAATGTTGTGAACTTTCCGCCCACTGATAATAAAATGTAAAATTATACCTAAAACTTAAAACCTAAAACGTGATGAATTTTGCATTTTAGAATTTATCAAAGAAGAGGAAGCCATGAGAGCATTAATCGGAGTTATCTTGATTTTTGTTGCCGGGTGTACCCTGGCTGAAGTTAAGGTCGAAGTAATGAGCGAACGCACGGCTCTGGAAAATCAGGTTCTTGGTACTTATAACGCCCTTGACAGAGAAATGCTTCTGGTTGCCTCTGTCAGGGGGGTCGATTCCCGGGGACGCATCCAACCGCCGCCCAAGCACAGTCAGGAGCACAAGGATGCCGTAACAGCCATGCAGGCTTTAAGTTTTCATGCCGATGACCTTCAAACGTTTAAGCAGTTGGGCTGGGCCGGAGAAAACAACTCCGGGTTGGTTGAAATTTTTCAGATGGAAAACGATAATGTCCCTGAGAGCCTTAAAGATTTTGCCGAACGATTCAAGCCGGAAGAATTCAAATACGTGGTTGCACAGATCAACGAGTCAAGAGAACTGATTATGCACCGGGTTATTGATATAAATGAAAATCTGACGGAAGCTGATATGCCCCAAATCCGCCGGATATTCGGCAAGCTCAACACTGAAAATGCCCTGCCCGGTGAAAAAATTCAGCAACCCGACGGCACCTGGACGGTGAAAAAATGACTCAAAAGAAATTTTTTATAAGAAAAATCTTTCTCATCACGTTGTTTGTTGCTGGGGGAGCAATTTGGACCTCTTTTTGCCAGGCAGGATTAAAAAAAGCCGGGCCCAAAGTTTTGCCCGTAAACAAACCGGAACAAATAACTTTCGAAACTGATCCTGTCCTGCATGCCGTGGTTTCCGATGACGGCAAATGGATGGTTTATACTTCGGGACGGGGAAACTTCACAGACCTCTGGCTGCGTTCTGCTGATCCCGGCGTTGTTGTGCTGCCGCAAAGATTAACATCTGACCCTGCGCCGGAGTCCTCACCGGCTTTTTCTCCTGACGGCCGCTTTATTGCGTTCACGGGCACGGCCAATGATGTCAAAGGTGACATCTATTTGCTTGATCTTAAATCAGCAGAATCAGGAGCCATACGCCTGACCGGAAGGGATACCGCAGACGGCGGACCCTGCTTTTCAGCAGACGGCCATAAACTTTATTTTCATCAGGCCGGACCCGCTGATGAAAACAGGCGGCTTGCGGTTCTGGACCTTAACGAAAAAGACAAAACTCCCGTGCTTTTAAATACCGGGGGTGACGGCTCTTTTCCTGCGGTTGCGCCCGACGGCAAACAGCTTGCCTTTGTTACCTACCGGAATGATCCGGCCGGGGACATCTTTGTATTGGATTTAAAAGATAAAAATGTAAGGCGCCTGACCACAGGGCCTTACATGGACGGCTTTCCTGAATGGTCGTCAGACAGCCGCTATGTTTATTTCTCCCGTATTGCCGCTGATACCGACCTAGACGGACGGCTTACCCAAAATGACAATCCAACCATATACAGGGTAAAAGTTAAAGACGAGCATCTTAGACCTTATCCCTTGACTTTATTTACTTTTTCGGCTTTTCAGCCTCAACTGTCCGGACCCAAGCTGTTTTTTCTATCAGACAAGGGCGGTGCTAACAATTGTTGGTCCATACCGGCAGAGGGATTCATACCTGTAAAGGACAGCCCCGAACAGCAGCTGACGCTGGCCGAGAAACTTTCCGTAAAGATCCCTCCGGATCCGTATCTGACCTTGCTTGCATATTACAAAGTCTTAGAAAAATATGAAAATGTGAAGCCTTGGGGGGCTAAAGCCGCCTTTGAAATTGGAAAGATTTACAGAAAACTAAATATGCCCGTCTTGGCCGGTTTGGCCTTTAAGGTTGTAAGCCAAGACTACAGCGACATTCAACCTGAAGCCGACCTTGCTTTAATTGAATTGAATATGATTGATACAGGCGAACGTTTAAAGTTTGAAACAGATGAATCAAGGCGGCTCGCGTTGATACAGCCGGGCATGGCTCAACTCGATAAAATCGCCGGCAGCAAAAATCCTAAAATAAAAGCCAGGGCGAACATCGAACGCGCCCGGCTGCTCTCTATGGCCGGCAGGGATCCGGCCTCTTTTGTTAAAGCTGTCAACCTGCTTGACGCGGTTATCGACGACGATCGGTCAGCAAGGTCTCAGGCTGCCGAAGCCATGATTTTAAAGGCGGATATTTTTGGCAAAATAGGAACCCCGGATGAGATCTACCCCGCCTATATAGCTGTGATAAAAAAATATCCTGACGTCAGCGTTTGGTCTGATGTGGCGGTGGAACGCATACTGCAACTCACGCTGGCCAATATTGAGGATAAAAAGATTGCAGAAAAAATAAACTATTTGCGAAATTTTGCAGATAAACATCGCCGGGAAAATCCACTTTTGTCTATAGGGGCCTTAAATCGTATAGGGGATCTGTTTTACAGTATTGATGAGTGGACCCAGGCCAAAGCTGTTTACTATCAAACCTTAGAGCAGTTTAAAGTTGTAAACACCCAGACATCCGCCGCCAGACTGTCTCTGGCTGAAATTTTATACCAGGAAGAAAGATTTCGTCAGGCCCTGGACCTGTATGAAGCTGAAATAGCCCAAAGGCCTTATGAGGATAACATAAGCAATCTGGCCCGTGCCGGTTTCATACGCAAATCGATTGCGTCAGGAGAGTTATTGTACCGCTTGGGTGAAATTTCTTCTGCCAATAAAATTTTTGCAGAATTGATCGCCTATGATGACTTCATTGTCGAAGCACACCGGGGGTATATAAAATGCGCGGCCGCTTTTAATAATATTCAAGGGGTGCTGGATAAATACAAAGAAAGTCTTGCACATGATCCCAACGATCCTATCGCCATTTACGCCACAGCACTTTCTCTTACGTATTTGAATGATAAAAGTTCGATAAAAGAAGCTGAAAAGCTGCTTTTGCGTGCAATTAATATCAACGGGAGGATCGAGTATTTTCATCAGACTTTAGGGTATGTTTTTGAGGTCCTGGAAACGGTTTACCAAGAAAAGGGAACCCTTGAAATGGCCCTGGAGTCATACAAAAAAGCGTATTTTTTAAATGATCACAAAAACAATCCGGAAAATGCCGCCAATCTTCTCCTTAACCTGGGAAACACGTATTACCTTCTTGGCCAGTATCCCAAGGCCTTTTCATATTATACACAACGCTTAAAGACAGACCTGGCCTTTGACAACTATAATACAGAGATACTGTTTTACAGGCGCATGGGAGCTGCGTCCTTTCAGGCCCGGGAAACGGAAAAGACCATCCAAGCTTTCACCAAGGCGCTCGACCTGATAGAGCGCCGCATGGAACCGCAGCAGGCATCTGATGCCTTTGACAGGATCAGCCGTTATATGATGGACCGGGTTGTCGCTGTCGGGATAAGGCATGGGGATATAAGTAAGGCAATCAAAGCTATTGCCGCCGCTCAGTCCAAGATAAACCGCAGCTTGTCTAAGCTGCATCACAAAGACATTCTGCCGCCGCCCGCACCTGATTGGAAAACATACAAAGAGGGGATAGAAGCATTACTGACTGAGCAGGAAAAATTAAACCATCAGGCAATCTCATTGCTTTTAAAACACAAAAAGGCGGAACTGCCGGCTGCAGAGGTCAGTGAAACCTTGTCCGGTATGGTGCCGAAGGTCAACGAGGCCTTAGAGTTTCCGGAGCGCCTGGTGCAGCTTAAAGCGGAAATGTTAGATCGTCTGGGCCTTGCTTACCAGGAAGCCGGTTATTCTGAAAAGGCCGCCAAGACCTTTGAGAAAGTTTTTGCATTAAATCAGGACCTGGTTGATCAGGACCTGGGAGTGCCGGCAAACCTTGCGCGCAACCGGCGCTCAGCGGCCTACAATGCTTATTTTTGGGCTGAAACACTCTCTGGCGAAAAACGTAGAGAACTGCTGCGAAAAACAGCCCAAGACTTTGCCGGTGTAATCGACCTGGTGGAAAAGTTCGGTGTGCCCGACAAGCAAATGGGGCAAGGCCAAGGCCTGGTAAATATTGCCGTACAGGTGTCAGCAGATGAAATCGGTTCCAGCCAGGCGGGCCATGGTTTTACGGCCCAACAGGAGATAAGGCTGGCGGAAGCCTTCCTGACCCGTATTCACCTGGAATTAGGTGAATTGAAGCCCGCCGAAGAAGCCGTCAAAAAGCAGCTTAACGCGTATCCTGTGAACAAACCGGTATCAGATAAAAACGTTTACGGCGTATCGCTGCTTTACCACCGGGCCGGGCAACTGGCCGTTGCCCGCGGGAAGCTTGCCGCGGCTTTTGAATATTTCGGCTTTTCTGCTGATTTGTCTTTCCGTATGCAAAACCCGGTAAGCACGGCCGTTAATGTAACCAATATGGCAAGCCTGCTGGCGAGGATGTCCGCCAAGACTCCCGGAGTAATGCAGCTGGGACGCCGGCTGGAAGCCCTGGACACAAAAACCACCCGGCTGCTTGCCCAAAACCCGATTGCCGCCGACCAACCAATCGCGGCTATCTACCATAACAAAATGGGGGTTTATTGGCTGAACTTTCCCAAGCTTCCGGCCGGCAATCTTGAGGCCGCTGTTTTACAGACAAGGGCCCTGCAAAAGGCGGCCATACATTTTGAAAGGGGGTTAAAATTACTTGAAAATAAGCAACACGACCCTAACCGGGAAAAGCTGGCGCTCTTTGCTGCTTTGCATCTTAATACGGCCGGGGTCGCCCTTGATTTTGCAGCCAGGCAAAGCGCTGCCGAGCATTTTGAATCAGCGCTGCAAGCATCCCGGCACGGCCTGCTTCCCGAACTGGAATGGAGGGCGCTTGCAGGCTTAGGTCGCTTGAATGCAGCCCTTGATGTGCTTAATTCTGTAACGCTTTTAAGAGCAGGGTGCGGCCCCGGTGAGATTGTGGCGCTATTTGGCCCCCTTGTAGTTGACCTGGTCAAAGCAGGCCAAGCCGAAGAAGCTTTTAATCTTGCTGAGCGCCTTGCAGAGCTCGAAAGATTTAACCGGCTGGCCCCTGTCGTTGGCGAGTTGCAACAGAAAGCACAAGATCCTTTCAGCCGAACTGTTTTCAGAAAAATATATATAAAGCTGGAACGGATACAAAAACTGCGCCAAAAGATTGCCCGAGCGCAAGGAGAAGAAAAGGAGTATTTGACAGAAGAGTTGAGCCGCGAGAGCCGGCTGGTTGCAGAAAAATTAGAAAAAGATAAACAGGCGCTGCCGGATGCTATCCGTCTTTTGCAGGACAATCAGATTCAAGAGACGTCTTTAATCCTTTTAGGACTGGCCGTACATGCCGAAGAGACCGCCGATGCTTTGGTCAAAACCAGGGATCAAGACAGGGCCGCAGCTCTTTTGCAAAAGTACAAGGACCTTGTTAAACGCTACCAGCAGGTAAGACAAGCAGCCATAGCAGCAAGGCCCGCTGAAACAGCGGCAGATATTATTACTTTTTTCGGACCGGAGCCTATTAGGGCTGCTGATGTTATGCAGCATCTGCCCGCAGACGGCAAGCTGGTGCGGTTGTTTGCAGCCGATGATGAAATGTCCGCATACATTGTTTTTAAAATTACTCCCCATGCAATCGACGCCGCCCGGGAAGCATTAACCCAAGAGTCTTTGAAAAGTCTTATACCTCTTGATGAAGGTGTGGTGTATGTGGGCTATGAAAATATCCTCAGGCTCTATAAAGACATGCCGGATGATGCATCCGTATCATATGCATTAAGCGGTACGCACCTTGTACGTTCCATCATGCATCGCAAACCCTTTAAGCACTCTCTGCTGGCTGTTCCCGCTGTTGATAAAGATATTACAGGCTATGATATTGAAGTTCTAAAAGGGTTATCAGAGAATGAGATCTTACAAGCAACCCAAGGGGCAAATATATTTTTGATATCCGACAGTGTCGCTCTGACAGCTGCCGTTCCCACCAAAGCAGGCAAATATCCGGAACAGTTTCTGGCCGTACATAGCCCGGATCAAACCGGCACTGATCAAGCAGCAGGACGCCTTGAGAGTGTCAGTTTTGCTCCCAACGGCTACGCCATTCCGGTCCAAAGGCTACTGGCAAACTCATCGGATCTGTCCCTGGCCCTGCTGCCCACCGCATCAATTGCAGACGCTTATTTAATCGGACATCTATTTTCCATCTATGGATGTCCCTCCGTACTATTGCCTGACAAGCCCGCCAGCGGGTCAGACTTTGTTGACCATTTTCTAAAAGCATACCCTCTGGCATCCGCCCAAGAAGCCCTGGCAAAGGCCGGGTCTTTGTCTGCGCAAAAGCAGCGCTGGATACAACTCGGTTTTAAGGGTATGACACCGGCAGAGTCCCAAGCGTTTGCCATGCAGTATTTTGCCCGCTACGTTCAAAACGGCCAACAGGCCTTTGAAAATAACAATCCTGCCAGGGCGCTTTCAATGTTTGAAAATGCGATCCGGATTGCCCAAACAGTGGAACAATTTGAGCAATATCTGGCCCCCCTTTATAACTTTGGCCGCGACAGCGCTGTTATGATGGGTGAGCAAAAAAAAGCGGTTAGATACGGCAATGCTGTTGTAAAACTTGTGGCCGAGGCAAATCCCGATTCAGAGCAGCACGCTCAAACTCTTTTGATGTTAGGCAGTGTTCATGCTCAATTTGAACAATATGAAAAGGCGGTTCCGTATATTGAGAAAGCTGTAAATATTATGGCGGAGTTGGAATTAGGGCCCGAACAGATCGAAGCTTTGGCCGGCCTTAGCGTGGTTTTGGCAAATGCCACCTATTACAACAGAGCTCTGGTTCATTTACAATCCGCCGTCTCTTTGAGCAAAGTATTCAACCAGCAGGAACTGCTTGCACGACACTACGTCAGCATCGGTGGGATATACGACCGCGGCTTGAATCAGTATGCCCTGGCCGTCAAGGAATACAACAAAGCCCTGACGATATATCGTCAAACCGGCCGGACAGCAGACATCGCCCGGATGCTCCTTAGCATCGGCCGGTGTTATCGATTGATGGGCAATTTTATCGAAGCCGCATCTTTCTATCAACAGTCTCTTGAGCTCATAGAACCGGATTCCGAGAACATACGCTTAAAGGCCGAGATCATATTTGAGCAGTCCAACCTGGCCTGGTTTCAGGCCGGGTATGAAGAGGCTTTTAAACTGCAAAGAGAATGTTACAAGCTTGCGAGACTGCACGGCTGGCCCCTGATGCAAACCTTGTCCTTAAATACTTCGGGGTTGATATGGTGGACCTTGGGCAACAACGGCAAAGCGTTAGAGGAGCTTGAAAAAGCATTGTCTTACGGCCGCAACCTTATGGTTCCGGATGATGAAATCGCCAACATACTCCATAACACCGGGCTTGTGTATCGAGAAATGGGACGCTACACCGAAGCGCTTAACGCACTCGATGAGGCCCTGGCGATAGATACCCGGCTCAAGTCCCGCTGGGCCGTGGCCTACGATCTGCGCAACAAAGCGCTCACATATTTAAAAATGGGACAACCTGACAAATCTGTACCGCTGTTTGAAAAGGCTGTGGATGCGGCTAAGTCTATCGGCAACCGTGTTAATGAGGCTAAAGCGCTATTAGGTTTGGGAGAGGCTCTTTTTGCTACTAAGCAGAATAGTAAAGCTGAAAAAGTGTATACCGACGCCTTAAGCCTGGCAAGGTCAATGGCGCTGCGTGAGACCGAGTGGAGATCGTTATACGGCCTGGCTAAATTGCGACTGGCTGAGGAACAAAGAGACGAGGCAATCGACTTACTCTTTGAGGCTGTAAAGATTATTGAGAAAGTGCGTGCTGATATTAAAATCGATCAGCTCAAGGAGAGTTTTATTGATAATAAGCTGGCCGTATACGAAACCCTGGTGCGCCTGTTAGCCGATACGGGCAAGATAAAAGAATCTTTTGAGATGGCCGAACGGTCCCGGGCCAGAAACTTTGTAGATCTTTTAGGCAACCAGCGCCTTTCTTTTGGTTCAACCATTGCCCGGCAGCTCTACGACCGCCAGATATTAATAAAGTCAAAAATAAAAGAGCATGAAGCCCTGCTGGCACAATCCACGGAAGCAATTGACCGTGATACGTATAAGCAGACCCTCGGTCAGCTAAACAGCGATTACAATGACTTAATGCTGGATATTCAGGCGGCCAATCCGCAGCTCAGTTCCATGGTAAGCGTTGAACCCCTTGAGGCCGACAAGCTTCTTGGCGCCCTTGAAAAAGATGTAGCCCTGCTGGCCTACTATGTTCTGCCGGATGAAATCTTCTGCTGGGTACTCAGACCCGAAGGGATTAAGCTCGCCAGAACTCCCCTTGGAAGAGACACCCTGGGCCAGACCATTCTTGAATACCGCAGAATGATCCAAAATATAGAACCTTTAGAGAAGCAGTCCCGCCAATTATTTGACTGGCTTCTGGCGCCGGTGGCAAGTGACCTTAACGGCGTCAAGACCCTGGGAATTATTCCCCACGGACCTTTGCATTACCTTTCATTTGCCACTCTGTCCGCTGAAAGCAGTTATCTTATTGACCAATATGCATTGTTTTACCTACCCAGCGCCAGTGTATTGGGCTATACGTTGAGCAAAAGAACCCCTGAAAAAAAGCTTGCCGTTCTTGCGATCGGCAATCCCGACTTGGGAGACCCGGTGTTTGAGCTTCCCTTTGCGGAACATGAGGTGGCATCAATTCAATGGAATTTCCCGCAAATAACTTCTTTGACCAGGGACAGGGCCTCTGAAAGCTGGGTGGTTAACAACATTGAAAAATTCGGCATCATTCATATGGCCTCACACGGTGAATTTAACCCTGTGAACCCGCTCTTTTCAGCGATAAAATTATCAAAGGGCGAAGATACCGACGGCAACCTGGAAGCGGCCGAGATTTTCGGCCTTAAAATTAACGCCGACGTGGTGGTTTTAAGCGCCTGCCAGACCGGGCTGGGCAAGGTGACCGGCGGGGATGATGTTATCGGGCTGAACCGGGCTTTTTTCTACGCCGGCACGCATACGATTGTGTCGAGCCTGTGGCGGGTAAGCGATATATCGACGGCGGTTTTAATAAAACAGTTTTACCGCCAGTATGCCGGCCATAGCAAGGCCGACAGTTTGAGAATGGCCATTTTGCATGTCAAGCAGAGGCAGCCCCATCCAAGCTACTGGGGCGCGTTCACTCTGGTGGGGGATTATTACTAATACCTGCATAAACTGTTCTTTAAAAGATTGCAGATTTTAGGTCTTATATCTCAAGTTTCGCACCCCTGAAATGGCGCAAATCCACTTAAAGCATCGGTTAGAGCGTCTAAATAGTGCTGAAAGTCTTCATTTATTTTAAAAAGGCCCGCCAGTGTCAGCAAAAGGCCCAAAATCTCACATGTGGGCAGCGCTTATCTGAGGCATTGGCTATATCATTATGCCATGCGTCTGGTGGCACACGAAAGTCAATTTAAAACATTGTATCAACGTCGTAAAAAGAAATCCCCCGGCAAAGGCGCCGGGAAACGTGCTTTAATGGCTGTCAGTGACAAGGTCATACGAATTGTTTATCGCATATTAAAAGACAATGCCAAGTATGCGCCGCGAAAGGACCGAATTATTGCGCAATATTATTCATCTTTGAAAAAAGCGGCTTAACTACCAGAGAGTAGATGAAAAGTTTGGGTGGTGAGGGGATACCTGGATATGGCTTCGGTCCCCGCCGAGGTGGGGAAAGCCAGTGCGTTAGTGCAGGTCCCTCACCGCTCCAAAAAACCAGGATAAAGAACCGATGGACCGTCTTGGGCGGAAAACCCGAATCGGCCTTACGAGGATAGGTTTGAAGCATTAGCAAAGTGAGGCCTCACCGCTCAATCTCTTTTTCTGCTCCAGGTGCAGCTTTGATCTTTGTTCGTTTTATCAAAGAACGAAACACTAGAGGTGTGCACTAGTAAAAAAATGCTTGCATTTTCTATAGAACACTAACGTGGGCATAACCTGCTGGGGTTGAGCGACAGCGAAAACCCAGTCAGCGTTCATGCCATGGTTAGTGTTTTGCTTTAATAACCAATCCGCCTTTTCTTTGGCAGCGGGTCTGGTTTTAAAAGCTGTTTGATTGCTTTAATCAACTCTATAATCTGTTCATCATGGTCAGCCAGGTGCCGTTCGATTTGTACAATCCGTCTCGACAGTTCTTTGTTCTCCGCTATCATCCGGCGTAACTTCACAAACGCCCGCACAATGAAAACGCTAACTTCAATTGCCCTTGGGGAATTCAGGGCATTTGCAGCCATTATAGCACCATGTTCCGTAAATGCATAAGGTAAGGAACTGGAATATTTCAGTTTTGAAAGGTGGTCGCAATTTGCGACCACCTCGGACTTTTCTTCTGCTGAAAGTTGAAACATGAAATCATCTGGAAATCGGCCTTTATTCCGTTTAACCTGCTCATTCAGTCTTTTCGTCGGTACGCCGTAAAATTCTGCCAAATCAGCATCGACAATGACTTTTTCATCTCGAATGAGTAGTATACGCTGCTCTATTCTTCCAACAGGAACTATCGGTTTTTTCTCAGGCATGGATGTTGAGTCCTTTATTATCAGAGTGTAGCCGGTCGCAAATTGCGGCCACATTTTTAGAACACTAACGCAGAAGTGAGGGGGTGGGCGGCGCTCTGTGAAAAAGGTATTTAAAAGCTCAAATCGCAGCACTTGAAAAACGTTTTAAAAGCCGCGATTTTAGCCCGGTCCCTCTCCACTGACATGTTCTGTAATTCAGTGATTGTTAATATGACTATTGAACTTCTTCGCCAATTCTAAAATAGAGATCTGAATTCCGGCTATTTTCTGGATAGCCCATGCTTGGAATATCTCATCTTTTCGGTCTTTATCTTCAGGGCGTAGCTCGATGTATTCCTGATAATGCGCATGAAATTCATAGATTAATTCTTCCGTCTTTTCCTCGACCATTTTTTCGCCTTCTTTAATTTTGTCTATGGCTGACATATACGGTTTTCCTTTTCATATGTGCAAAATTTTTATGGTACAGAACAGGTATTGGTAGGACGCCTGTATATCCAATAGGCGGGAATCCTCATAGTACCATATTGCGGGATTCCCGCTAACAACCTATTGCGGGCCAAGTTTCAATAATTTTACTGAGAAATATTTAAATCGGCACAGAAATTTGTGCGCTTATGCACGGATTCTTGGGCATTTTAAGACTTCCGATACGGCCTGAAACCACCTATGTTTCATGAAATCAAGAGGTTGGGAGTCTGGCACGCAAATTGCTCATTTTCAGGTCGGTAGATGTATGCCGTTTTCAGAAATTCTTTGGAAAAGTATAATGAAACAAAAAACAAATGATGTCAATACCTTTTGGAGCAATTTCCGTGACGCTGTTATCCGCTCCGGTATCGACGCATCAAATGCTGACTGGTATGTAAAATGGGCAGAAAAATTTGCAGTATCAATTAAAGGGCGACCCTTGCGTCAACGTACGCCCAAAGATATTCAACAGTTCCTATCAAAGTTAAAAAACCGGAAAGGTATCATAAAGTGGCAAGTTGAACAGGCACGCGATGCGTTGAAGATTTTATACTACGATTTTTTAAAATTTCCTATCCCGATACCAGAGCCTACTGCACCCCCTCAACAAGAGACAAAAGTAAAATGACCGGTGCCCCCAAGGACTGGATCTGGCAATATGTTTTTCCAGCCGCCCGATTGAGTGTCGACCCACGTAGCGGTAAAGTGCGCAGACACCACATTGATGCCAGCACATTGCGCAAGGCCATCAAACGTGCAGCCCGGGCGGCAGGGCTCAGCAAACAGGTTTCACCGCATACTCTGCGACATTATGCCGAGTTCCGGATTATGCCGAGTTAGGCTATTTTCACCCACATTATATTCTTTATTTACCCACTTTTATATATTCCTCCCGTTAATTGA
>JACNIG010000193.1 GCA_014383215.1 Candidatus Desulfatibia vada
ATTGACATAAGCAATTTAAACATGTTTATGATCATGAGAACTTTGGACTCTCAAGTTAGTAATTAATTCGAATGAATATGGATTCAATCAAAAATCAAAAATCAAAAATCAAAAATCGAACCATCTATCCGGTCATACTCGCGGTGCCGGAAAAAGACCGGCAACTGACCGGCAGGGAGAAGGTAGCCGGTTTAAGCCGCCATGCCAGGCAGGCGCTTGAAATATCGGCCCAAAAAAGCGGCATCGCTTTAATTGATCTACAAAAGGATGAAAAGGGTGCGCCCTTACCTTTTAATGGAAATTACTGGTCGGTGACGCATAAGCCCCAATATGTCGGTGGTGTTGTAGCAGTAAGCAGGATCGGGATCGATATCGAGAAAATCAGGCCCTGCTCAGAAGCACTATTGAAAAAGATTGTCGATGACAGCGAATGGGGCCTTGCCGATGCGGATCGATTCATCCTTTTTTTTCGCTACTGGACGTCAAAAGAATGTGTGCTGAAAGCTGTCGGCATCGGCATTCGGGATCTTGCGAAATGCCGCATTGCGCAGGTAGTCGACGATAATAATCTGGTCGTCAACTATGGTGGGAAGTTGTGGCACGTCGAGCACACATTTTTCGACGGCCATATTGCCTCCATTGTCAAAAACGGATGCCACATTCAGTGGATACTTATAAAGAATCAGGACAAGCTGTAGCCCAAAAAGATTATCACGAAAGCACGAAAATACGAAGTTTACTATCTAATTTCGTGTCTTCATGATGCTTCTCTTCTTTGTTTGCCGGGAAAACATGGGTTCTTCAACTTTAGTTCACTTTAAACGTATTTAGGATCATGATCTTATCCGCCAGTCAGCCGTATTTTGCTCCTTTTCCGGGTTTTTTTTACAAAGCTCATCTTGCCGATGTTCTGGTCCTTTTGGACGAGGTTCAATTCCCCCGGGGGACCACCTGGATAACCAGAAACCGTTTCAAAAATGACCAGGGCACCTTATGGATGACGATACCGGTCAAAAAGAAAGGGCTGGGACTTCAAAACATTAATGCGGTCGAAATTTATCATGAAGGCCATTGGGCGCGCAAGCATCTGGCCAGCCTGAAAAATGCTTATGCCAATGCCCCCTATTTTGCGGACCATACAAATTTTTTTAAAAAATTGTTTTCAAAAAAATTTGAAGAACTTATCGATTTGAACTTAGAGATTATCCACTATCTGATAAAATGTTTAAATATAGACACCAAGGTTGTTTTGCTGTCGGAGTTGGGGATTCAGGCCCGCGGGGATCAACTGCTTATCGACATATGCCGCGCTCAGGGAGCATCCTGTTATCTGGCCCAGAGCCCGGCCCAAAAATATCTTAAACCGGATCTATTCCGGGACGCAGCAATCGAGCTCAAATATTTTAAGCTGCCGGCAATAATCTATCCTCAACTCTGGGGGAGTTTCATCCCTAATTTATCTGCCTTCGACCTTGTTTTCAACTGTGGCCCCAAGTCTTATGAACTTCTTATTGCTGAAAGGAATATCGTATGAAGATAACATTTTATGGCGCTGTACGGGAAGTTACCGGCTCAATGCATCTGATATCAACGGGGACAGATAGAATCCTGCTGGATTGCGGCATGTTTCAGGGACGTCGCAAAGAGGCTGCTGAAAAGAACAGGTTGCTGCCCTTTGACCCGCAAACGATTACCAACATTGTGCTGTCCCATGCTCATATCGATCATTCGGGACGCATCCCTTTTTTGACCAAAAACAATTTTAACGGACGGACGTTTTGTGTCCGGGCAACCGCGAATGCCTGTGAATACCTTTTAATGGATTCCGCGCACATTCAGGAATCGGACGCCGACTATCTCAATTATAAAATCGTTAGGAATTTTTTGTCTTCCAAAACAATGCCCGGCTCCGGAAACAAAAAGGTTTCAAAGACATCTAAAAATATTAAGAAACTTCTAAAAACCCAAGGCCATAAGCTCAACACCGAAAAAATCAACGAACTCATCGGCGAGCATCGGCTCGAGGGTGTCCAATCCCTTTATACTTCAGAAGATGCCGAAGCGGCGCTGGATTCTTTTGAAGGCTATCCTTACCGCCACCCATTTGTCATCGGAGAGAATGCGACCTGTACGTTTTACGAGGCCGGGCATATACTCGGGTCGGCCGTTTCCTTGATTAAAGTGCGCGAAAACGATCGAACGCTGACGGTTTGCTACACCGGCGACCTCGGCAGATTCGATAAACCGATCATCAAAAATCCGGTGCTAAATTTCGAAGAGACCGACCGGGAAGTGGATTTGATGATTATGGAAAGCACTTATGGCGATCGCCTGCATGCGCCGGTAAAGGATTTAAAACCGCAGTTAAAAAAGGTTTTAACGGAAACTTTTGATAGAGGCGGAACCGTTATTATTCCGTCATTTGCGTTCGGCAGAACCCAGGAACTGCTTTATGTGCTGCATGAGTTGTACGACGAGGGTGACGTACACCGGGTTCCGGTATATGTGGACAGCCCCCTGGCCACCAATATCACCCGGGTATTCGGCGAACACCCGGAAGTGTACGATAAGGAAACCCATGAAACCTTTCTTGAAAAGGGTAAAAATCCGTTTTCATTTGGTCAGGTTCATTTTGTCGGCTCTGTGGCAGAATCCATGGCCCTTAACCGCGAAGAGAAACCGCATATCGTTATCTCAGCGTCAGGAATGTGTGAAGCCGGGCGGGTACTGCACCATCTGCGACACAAAATTCATAACCCGCGACATACCATCCTGATCGTCGGTTTTATGGCCCAGAACACATTGGGCCGCCGCATTCTGGATCTGGGTACGAACTATGCAACCTCCGGCCGCCAGGGCCCGCCGCCGCTGGTAAAGTTTCTCAACAAAGAGTATCCGCTAAAGGCCGTCGTTGTTCAGCTGGGCGGCTTCAGTGCCCATGGGGATCGCCATGAAATGATCCGTTTTCTCAAAGAATCTAATTTGCGGGTTAAAAAAATTGCCGTTGTCCACGGAGAAGAAGACCAGTCGCTTGCATTCGCAAAGCATCTTGAAAACGAAGGGTTTTCAGCCATGGTTCCGAAACCCGGCGAAACGATTCATCTAACCGCATAACCCTACTTTAAATTTGAACTGCCGCACGGCAGAACATTCCCTGTCCGCCTGAGGCGGACTGCAGGGTTCTTCAAATCCACGCTGCTTTAACAATTGACATGCCAACACCTTTTTGCCATACTCTCGCCGACTAAAAGGGAATTCATATTCATCATCCCCTAAAGGGGATGCGATGCAAAATGAATGTCTCAAGACAACCAGATTGTTAATTAATCTTATTTTTCATGTGGAGCGACAATCATGATTACTTCTATTGTTATGATCAAATGTGAAACCGGCCGGGTAAAATCTGTAGCAGAAGCGCTTGTGGGCATTGAGGACGTTGCAGAAGTCTATTCGGTAACCGGTGAGTGGGACATTTTCACGGTCGTCCGGGTCAAGGAATTCGATTCTCTCGCCACGGTGGTATCCGAGCAGATCGCCTCAACGCCGGGCATTACCAAGACCGTCACGACATTGGCTTTTCGCTGCTACTCGAAACACGACATGGAGAAAGTGTGGGCCCAGCATATCGGCGAGTGACCGGTAACCGACCTTTTTCCAGAGCCATTTGGGAGGCGCAAAAAAGGGCCCGCATACCTGTAATCGTTGACATCAAACCCATCTCGCCGAGAGACGGCAATCTCCTGAAACAGCGTAAACCAGCCGATTTGGCCCGACTGGTGGAGCAGGCCGGTGCATGTGCGCTGTCCGTCGTCACGGAGTCCAGGCACTTTGGGGGAAGTATCGACGTGCTTCGGGAAGTCACACAATCGTGTTCCCTGCCGGTCCTTCAAAAAGACTTTTTTACAAAACCAGAGCAGATTACGGAATCGCATGAAGCCGGGGCCGGCGCTTTTCTAATCATAATGGCCACTACATCCGACGAGATCGCCTTAAACTTGTATCAACAGGGCCGGCAACTGGGAATGGAAGCTGTCGTGGAGATCCATACTGCTGAAGAGTTGCAACGAGCACTGCGACTGGACCCTACGATCATTGGAATCAATAATAGGGATATTCGCCGGTTGGAAATGGATGCGGGAGATGTCCGGGTCACAGAAGCGCTAATCCCTGCTGTGCCGGAACATATCGTAACCGTCTCCGAAAGTTCTCTGCAATCCCGTGATGACGTCCAACGGGCCATCCGGGCCGGTGCGGATGCGGTGCTGGTTGGCACAGCGGTGCTGAAAGCGGATGACCTTCATTCTTGCCTGGTGGATTTGACGACTTTTTAGTCGGTAAAGCGTTTAAATCAGTTGAATATGCCATGACACGCGTTAAAATTTGCGGCCTCATGAGCGCCGAAGATATCCGTTTGTGTGTAGAGGCGGGGGCAGACGCGGTCGGGTTTGTAACGGAATACCCGATCCCGGTGCCTTGGAACATTGACCGTACCAGAGCCCGCGAGTTGGTGGCCTTGACTCCGCCGTTTGTGACCAAAACCGCGGTTGTGGGAGGCCCGCCGGAATCCATCCTCCAGATCGCCGATACCGTGAAGCCCGATCTCCTTCAGCTGCACGGCGATGAAACCAAGGAAGAGATTGAGCATATCTGTTCGGCCCTGGAGAATACGGGAATACAAGTGATAAAAGCGCTACGAATCGATATCGATACCGGTAAAGCACATTTTTCCATAGAAGATCCCCTTGAAGCCGCCAAGGTGTTGGCCGGGACGGGCATAGCGGGGCTGGTGGTCGATTCAAAAACAGCCCATAGACCGGCCGGCACCGGAGTGCCTTTGGATTGGCACATCGTTGAAAGGATATCGTCGTCGATTTCAATACCGCTGATTCTGGCAGGCGGGTTGACGGTACACAACGTATCCGAGGCAATCGAACGGGTCCGGCCTTACGGGGTGGATGTCATCAGCGGGGTCGAAAAAGCGCCCGGTGTAAAAGACAATCAGCGGGTCCGCCAATTTGTGCTGGCTGTGAAGCAGATTCGGATGTAGCGACATCGTTTAAAATTTTTCATGCAGTATTAGGTAACATATGAACCGGCCGTACACTATAATGCTGGTGGCCGTCAGCCTGGATGGCAAAATTGCACCCGAGCGTAAGCCTGGACAACCCAACCCGGTAGGCCCGTCGCTGATCGCCCCCGATATTATGGAGCGGCATAATTCTCAACGGGGGAGCGTGGACGGGATCATGGTGGGACTCAACTGCATCTTGCTGGACGATTCTCGGCTGACACTCCGAGATGCCCAGGGTAAAAACCCAACCCGCATTGTGCTTGACGGTTTGGCTGAAATGCCCGCCGGCGCCAGGGTGCTAAACGATGATGCCCCCACAATTGTAGGGGTGACGGCAGATGCCCCCCAAGACAGGGTAGATGCGTTCAAATCGAAAGGTGCAAACATTATTGTTTGCGGGCGTGGAAAATTTGTAGATCTTTCCCCTCTGGTTTCCGAATTGGCTCACCGTTGGGGAATTCGGCGCCTGCTGGTAGAAGGCGGTGGGACGGTGCACCGGTCTATGATCGCTGCAAACCTCTACGATGAAATTCATCTCATCATATGCCCGTTTATCATCGGGGGCGCCAGGTCGATTACGCCTGTTGAAAGATCAGCATTCTGGCCCGATGAGACGATTCCATGGGTTCAGCTCGATAAAGTGGAGAAGTTGGGAGACTATCTTTATGTCGTATATAAGCCGAAAGTAAAGACTTAACCCGTAAAGGAGATTAAAGGATCATGGAAATGGAAAGCAAAGAAGACCGCTGGAGAGAGTTTGGCGCCATTGTTGTGCGTCTGACACAGGGTAAAGATATCACCCGTGAAGAGGCGCGCGAATGCTGGCGACAGATCTGTGAAGAAGAACAATCGGACTTACAGCAGGGAGCCTTTATCGGCGCATTGAAAGCAAAGCCGGAAACCCCGGAGGAGATCGCAGGAACGTTCGAAGCACTCTATGAATACGACACCGTAAAAGTCAAGGTGGACGTCCCGGAACCGCTTATCGATAATTGCGGCACCGGAGCAGATACGCTGAAGACATTCAACATCAGCTCTGGCGCCGCAATTGTCGCTTCTGCGTGCGGTTTGTACGTTGTACGCCATGCCGCGCGGGCCATTTCTTCCAACTGCGGTGCCATCGATGTGGTGGAAGCCCTGGGAGTAAACGTGGAGTCCGCACCGAAACTGCCGAAGCAGAGCATCGAAAAAGCCGGTATATGTGCCTGGAATGCTTTTTTACCTTCGGTGCACCCCAAGACTCTGGCACGGGTGCTGTCCCAGATTCGTTTTGGTTCGGCCATCAACCTGGTGGGACCGCTGTTAAATCCGACCATGCCGACTTACAAGGTTATGGGTGTTCCTACAATCGATATGATCGACATTGAAGCACAAACGCTTCGAGAAATCGGCTTTAAACGGGCTTTTGTCATGTATGGACTCGATGATCACAGCGACAAGGGGATGGACGAATTATCCACGCTCGGAACCAATCATGTGGCCGAACTGGCCGAAGACGGCACGATCGACAAATACACCATCGCACCTGAGGATCTCGGCATTAAGCGTGCCCGGTTTGAAGACATGGCGTCCAGCCGTGACGTGCAAAAGGATTCGCTGACACTTTTGCGTGTAATCATGGGAAAGGACGAAGGACCTCGCAACGACATCGTTTGTCTGAACGCGGCCCCCCTGCTTTATATCACAGGCAAGGCCAAGGATCTAAAAGAGGGGATCGACATGGCCCGCGAGGCCATCGGAAATGGAAACGCGTTAGAAAAACTGCGCAGTTGGGTAACCTGGCAAAACGAAAAACCGGAAGACGGCCTTCCGTTGCTGGAAAAAATGATTCAGCAGACGTAAACGCTCCCCAAAAGTAACCGTTCACGGGTTCAAAGGTTTCCTCCTTCGCCGGGCTACGGCGGGACAGGCAGGGTTCAGAGGTTCAACGAATAAAGACAACGTTGAATCCCACCAGTGGCGAGAAACCTGTGAACGCATGAAAAAGACAACCTTGAAACTCGCCTGCCGTCGGTCGGGCAGTGGTGAACTCTGATTCTGTAAACCCAACAGAAAGGTAACCCTGAACGTTGAACACTGAACCTGTGAACGCATACCCTCAAAAGAAAATGATGGGCCGATGTCTGAGATCGAATTAAAATATTCTACATGCTTTTTTTGTACGAGCGTGGGTTGCGCCATGAAAGTCTATGTCAGGGATGGGCAGGTTCAACGGGTGGCCGTGGACACTGCAGCTCCCGTAGTTCCGGGTGCTTTCTGTGTGCGTCCGACACTGGCAAAGGACTACCAGCACCATCCGTTTCGGCTCAGCTTTCCCATGAAGCGCTCCGGGCCCCGCGGAGCCAACCAGTGGGAGCAGATATCCTGGGATCAGGCTCTGGACGAAATAGCAGAAAAACTGGAAGCCATCCGCCGTCGGTACGGAGCTGAGGCGGTGGCAACCAGTTCGGGCACCGGGCGCGGCGCAGCGGAATTTGCCAAGACCCGTTTCATGAATCTATTTGGCAGTCCCAACCGCATTGGCGTTATTACCATCTGCTATGCACCCCGTGCCATGGTGTGGTTTGCCACTTTCGGCGGACATCTGGTGCCGGATAGAAAACCGGGGAAAACAAAGTTGGCGGTTCATTGGGGGCGCAATGCTCACGAAGGCGGGCCATCCTCATGGAATAGTTTTCTTAAGGCGAAAAAGGCCGGTATGAAGACAATGGTTATCGACCCCCGGTTCATCGAACCCTCCCGCCAAGCCGACCGGTGGGTGCAGATCAGGCCGGGGACCGATACTGCGCTTGCCTTGGGGATGATACATGTCATCATCGAAGAAGGGCTTTACGACAGGACCTTTGTGGAAAATTATACTGTCGGATTTGCCAAGTTAAAGCAGCGGGCCGGCGCCTATCCACCGCACAGGGTCGCCGAAATCACCGGGTTGTCAATGGATGCCGTTTTTGAGACGGCGCGTTATTACGCCGCGCACCAACCATCGAATATGGTCATAGGTGTGGCCGCGGAACACGGTGCGCCCAACAGCATTCAGGCTATTCGGGCAATCAACCTTCTGCGGGCAATTGTGGGCACCGTCGATGTTGAGGGCGGCGAACTGATTTCCAGTCCGTACCCCGGATTTATTCCGGATGTGTGCATGGAAGCCAATGAAATGCTCCTGTCGGAACAACGCCGCAAACAGCTTGGCAGTGACCGCTTCCGCTTCCTGGGGTATCCGGGCTGGGAGCTCATCGAAGCACAGATGCGCAAAGTTTGGGGAGAGCGACATGCGGCTGCGGTAAACCTTCACAGTCCGGCCCATGCGCCAACGGTTTTCCGGGCAATGCTTACGGGCAAACCGTATCCGGTGAAATCCCTCCTGGTATCCTGTAGCAACCCGCTGCTTTCTTATGCCAATACCAAACTGGTCTATGAGGCGCTTCTTAGCACCGACCTTCTGGTTACTTTTGACCTTACCTGGACGCCGACCACGGCCATCTCCGACTATGTCCTCCCCGCAGCCTGCTGGATGGAGAGACCCGATATGGGCAATTTCGCTTCCGTGGGCGGATATCCACTGGTACAAGTGGGGGAAGCTGCCGTACCCGCCCGGGTCCCCGGCGAGTATGAGCGGCTTAATGACTACGAATTCTGGCGCGAGCTTGGAGTGAGGCTGGGTCAGGCCGACCACTGGCCCTGGAAGACCTTTGAGGATGTCTGGGAGTATCGGATAGCCGAATTGATGGACGCAGAAGGGCATAGTTCATTGGAAGCGTTTGTGCACCATACACGTGCTAAAGTGCTGCCGCCTGAAGCGGGGAGATGCCAAAAGGGCCCTCTGGCAACGCCTTCGGGTAAAGTCGAACTCTATTCTACCATATTGGAACAGCTCGATTACGACCCACTTCCCGATTATACCGAACCTGACATTCCTGAAAAGATCAAGAAAAAATATCCCTTGATCAATATCAGTGGAGTCCGGGTGATGCCATACCACCACAGCGAATTTCGACACATTGAAGGCTTTCGCAAGCGACATCGCGACCCCATTGTCGAAATCCATTTTGACACCGCGCGGAAGAAGGGGATAAACGACGGGGATTGGGTCTTTATTGAAACACATTTGGGACGGGTCAAACAAAAAGCACGCCTGTCAAACTGTTTTCATCCTCGCTATATAGTTTCTCAGCATGCATGGTG
The DNA here is from genome assembly GCA_014383215.1 of Candidatus Desulfatibia vada. Lineage (GTDB taxonomy): Bacteria > Desulfobacterota > Desulfobacteria > Desulfobacterales > UBA11574 > Desulfatibia_A > Desulfatibia_A vada. The sequence goes on from JACNIG010000193.1 coordinate 9,257, forward strand.
GTTTCCGGAAATGGATGCTGCCGAACCATCCCTGTACGGCCTTTGGGAATGCAACATCAACGTTACCACAGACGATGATCCGGATAAATGCGATCCCTTATCCGGTGCGTGGCCGCTCAAGGGAGAATACATGCGCTGCAAGATTTCCAAAGCGTAGCACTAAAGCCTTGTCGGATTAGAGTTGGTCTTCGATAGGCAGCAAGCTGTAAAAACCGACCGAGATGCGCTGCCAGGCACTTCTGGCCGGCTCCTTATCAATTTCCCCCGCGCTGGACACCCAGCTCAGGCGGCCTTTTTCATCCAGCTTCACGCGCCAACTGTTCTCCGGGGCAAGGTACTGGTCGATAACCGTCCGCCGATATTTTTTGTAAGCGCTGTGGACGATGGCGTGATTGGAGTTTTCTTCCTTCCATCAGGGAAGGAAGAAATACAAAAAAGATCCGTGAAATCCTGTTAATCCTGGTCTGCGAGCTTGCACACCCTGTCAAAATCCCCATCGCCAAAGCCAGAATAAGAATCCAAATTGATCTCATAACGTCCCCCTCTTTTCTTTGTTTTTTGTGTAAAATTGCCCAGTGATTTTGTTTAATGATCAAAAGACGCCTTAAACTCCACCAACTGCATATCTTCCAGTTCCCCCAATACTTCGATGACGCCTAACAGCGATCGATAGTGATCCGAAATCAGATAGTTTTTAAGTGCTTTTAAATCCTTCCAGCGTTCTACCCATATAAAGCGGCCGTCTTCACCGACATTTTCATAAAGGGTTTTTTGGACGCAGGCATCATTTTTATCTTGTGGTTTTGACAAAAGATCAAAGGCTTGTAAAAATTCCTTGCGCTTTTCCTTTTCCAATAAGATCCGAAGTTCTAAACCAACCATTAGGCACCTCGCAAAACATAATATAGTGGTTTTCACAAATATGTTCCGATTAAAAAGCCTTTTCCTGTTTTGATTGTTATGTATGGCCTGGGCTTAGTTGACCGGTTTAGCCGGTTAGCCCGTTGGCCCGTTTTTTGGGATGTTACCGGCAAACCGGCAAGCTGGGAAACCGGCCAACCTCAAGGTGGGAACTCTCAATTTAAGTCTATTTGGTTACTGCTTAAAACGAACGAAATGAACAATCGCTATAAAAAATTGTTTCTGCAAAGTCTGTTCCAGGCTCTGTTAGTTTTGGGTTAAAACATATAACTAATTGTAATTATAAATTATTAAGTCTGTCTTTGGATGCGGAAAGGAAAAAGAAGCTTTTTGACTTTTTGCAATATACTGCAAGTTCGCAATATATTGCGCACAATATTTAACAAATCGCCAACCAGAGCAACGTAGCCGCGTTTCATAAAATCGCAACACGATTTTATTTTGATATTTTTTGCCTGATGTGCTACATATATACATAATTATGTACATGCATATAAATAAAGGTGGATTCAATGCAAAGTTCAACTCTACATATTAAAGTAACCCCCGATCTGGCAAAAGAATTGAAATCGCTGGCAAAAAAAAGAGAAACTTCCGTTGGCGAGCTGGTTCGGCAGGCCGTACTCTCTTGCTACCAACTTGATTTGCGCAATCTGAGCGAGAGGCATCGGCGTGCGCTCGAAGCCTTTCAGGGCGGTTATATCAGCCTTGGAAAACTGGCCGAAGAAATGGGGATGAATGTCTGGAACACCCGGAAATGGTTGGAAGAGCATAATGTCGCGCAGAACAACTCATTTCTTGAGGATGATGTAAAAAATGCCTGAGAAGAAATGGGTCTTTGATGCCGTTGCGCTCAGTAACTTCCTCCTGTCGGACTCGGTTTTCATCCTTGAAAAGCGCTATCGCAGTCGCAGCGTTATTAATTGGCAGGTCTATGATGAGATATCGGCCGGGATGTCGGAATATCCTGGGTTGAAGCAAATTGATAAACTTATCGAGGAGGAAAATTTCAGTTTGGTAACGTTATCCAGAACAGAGCACAAGCATTTCCTGGACCTTATCGGGCATCTCGGGAAAGGAGAGGCATCCTGCATTGCTTTTGCAAAAGAAAATAACGCAACAGTTGTGACAGATGATCGAACTGCGAGAAAGCGGTGTTCATTGGTAAAAATTTCGGTCACAGGAACTGTTGGCATCCTGAAAGCATCTTTGCTGGACGGGCAAATCACTCTGACCCAGGCAAACGAGTACCTGCATAAAATGATCGAAGCCGGCTTTTACTCCCCTGTCCGCAATATGGCCGATATCATATAGCAGTTTCCATCCATAAATGGTCTTTTTGCCCAACCTCTGCGTTATGCTTAAAAAATAATCCTCGGAATATCAACTATATGCCTGCGGTTATTTTTTTCGCATGCCTTGATCTTGAACAAAAATCCTCATTTATGGATGGAAACTAACTAATACAGGGATCATTCGTTTTTTTGAATACCGAGTTTTTTGATGCGAAACCGCAGAGTGGAAGGGTTGAGGCCCAGGATCTTTGCGGCTCCATTGGGACCGCTGATGCGCCAGTTGGTTGCTTTGAGCACGGTGAGGATGTGGCGGCGCTCCACATCGGCCAAGGCGGACAGATTCGCGGCGGCATCGGCGGTTTCCGTTCGGGTTTCAGTTTGCGAGCCCAAGACCTCCGACAGACGCAGGACAGAGTCGGGGGTTGTAATGATTGCCCGCTCGAGCACGTTTTTGAGCTCCCGCACGTTGCCGGGCCAGTCGTAGGCTTTGAACTGTTACATCATTTGAACCGGAACCTGATCGATCTGTTTTCCGATTTGTGAGGCAATCTGAGGTATAAAATGTTCCACCAGCAGGGGTATGTCTTCGGGCCGTTTTCGCAGCGGCGGAACCGAGATGGGGTAAACATTTAAACGATAATAAAAGTAGTTTAGGCAGACTCTATTTTTACAGCATAACCCCTTCGAAATTTTAGAAAATTAAGGTTTCGAACGATTCACAAATTTTGGATGACTTTACAATGTATACAGTGATAATGTCAAGCTGGCTTGCCCTTGGCCGGCCTACTCCCTGCCACGAAGCACTGCCTTGAAAGCAGGACCCCGCCCTTTAGGAGTGATCAGTCTGTGGCGGTTGCAAATCACATCCAAGAAAATAGTCGAGATTGTTTTGAAGTAACTTTAGCAGGCAGAGCATTACCTGATTTTAGCTTTCGATATTGTTTACAGAATTGATGATTATAATGATTGAATAACATTTCTTTTATAGTATTAAGAGGATAAATGCGTTATAATCATTGATAGCAGCAATTTATTTCCAAAAACTTTACAACAGACAGACGATACGCAAACGCTGGGGCCTCAATTGAGGTAGGATATTACCTGCCATAACGGATAAGTGCGGAGACCACTGTAATGAAAGAGGTTGCCAAACTTCTGCAAGAGGTGAGGACATCCGGAATCATTCAAAATTACGCGCTTTTCGGTGCCGTCGCTCAGATGCGCTACACCGAACCGGTTGCGACCCTGGATGCTGATGTTTTGGTTATCCTGAGCGATGACACCGGACTGGATGTTCTTGCGCCGATTTACAGCTATTGCCGAAAACGTGGTTATGTTCCCGAGGGTGAGGCCGTTCTTGTGGGCAAATGGCCTGTACAATTTGTTCCCACATTCAGCCCGCTGACTGAGGAGGCTGTTCGTGAAGCAGAAACCGGCGATATCGACGGTGTTCCGGTTCGTGTGGTCAGTGCAGTTCATCTGGCGATAATTGCTCTCAGTGTCGGGCGCCCGAAAGATCATTTGCGCATCCTTGCTTTAATTGAGGCCGATGCTACACTTGAGGAAGAGATCGAAAAACTGGCCACACGGCATAATCTGACGGCCCAATGGTCTGTTTTCAAACGGAGGTTTTTTGATGTTTGATGTCAAAACAATGTTTGAACGCCAGGCACAGTGGCAACTTTCGCGAGCAAAACTCTCTTGGACGAAGAAGCTGCAAATGGCAGAAATATTACGTGAAGCTGCTCTTGCTATGAGACCAAATCAGAGAAGATCGGGATGGTCTGAAGATCGAAAAACAGAGAACCGATCTGCCCGTAGATCACCCTCCAAAATTTGACCTGTTCAATATTCAGGGTTAATTTCTTGCCGAATAATCCCCGACATTGTATTGTGCCTTAATATTATAGCCATTCTCAAAAAGCTAATTGAATCGGAAAACAATGACGGAACATTCACCCTCAAATCAGGACCTTTCTTTTCCAGCGGCTGTTTTTACAGTATGCATTTGCACCCTTTTCGGCGCCAATGCGGTTGCCATTAAAATCAGCCTTACAGGCCTGGGAGTCTTCACCACCGCCGGCCTGCGCTTTACGATCGCCTCGGCAGCGATTTTTTTATGGGCCCGTATTACCGGCCGTTCTTTTTATATCAAAAAACAGCAGATACCTCAACTGCTGCTTATTTCCATAGCATTTGTGGTGCAACTGTCGCTGTTTTATTTAGGGCTCAGCAAATCGAATGCTTCCAGGGGCACCCTTGTGCTCAATATTCAGCCTTTTTTCGTGCTGTTTCTGGCACATTTTTTTATTCCCGGAGACCGCATTACCATCAGAAAAACCCTGGGTATCCTCATGGGTTTTAGCGGGGTTGCTTTTGTGTTTTTGGAAAAGAAAGGCATCTCCGGTGATTTCCAAATCGGGGATATGATGATTCTGACGGCCTCGTTTCTCTGGTCCTGCAACGCCGTTTATACCAAAAGGATTATCCACAATTTTTTACCGTTTCATATCGTACTGTACCCCATGGTTTTATCAGCCCCGGTCTTTTTCTTGGCAGGGTTTCTGTGGGACGGCGCCATGATCAGCCATGTGGACGCCAAAATTGTAACAGCGCTGTTGTACCAGAGCCTGGTAACAGCCTCCTTCGGTTTTTTGGCCTGGATCACTATGCTCCAGAAATACGGCGCCGTGGCGCTGCATTCATTCATTTTTATTATGCCGGTTGCAGGAGTTATGCTGGGCGGGTTGGTTCTGGGAGAGCCGATCACGATCAAAATTCTGAGCGCCTTGCTGCTGATTGTGGCGGGTATTTTAGTGGTGCACTTCAGGCAAGATAAACTTGTCCCTCTATTTTCTTTAGGCAGAAACGTTTAACGCAGGTTTAACCCGCACATTACACGAATCGATATTACCACATTCACTGCGTTGCCAAGCATTCGCAATATTGAGTATTTTGAGGATTACTACGCCTTAGGCGGATTAAAATCGTAGCACGATTTTAATCGATTTTACGTCGGTTGAAATCAGATTCTTTATTGACAAGCATATCGACACCATATAAAGATCTTTTTGGATCAATTTTAGTAACTTGGGGATTGATCCTCTTGAGGGTACTATCCCGTAATTCCTCAAAATTATTATCAGGAGC
>JACNIG010000153.1 GCA_014383215.1 Candidatus Desulfatibia vada
GGCTGGTTGAAATGACAAAACGCCGCTTTACCAATCACGAACTGCATACTCTGCGCAATGACATTCCTGTTGACGCATTGATTGATAAGGCACTTTGCATTCCTTCCCGGGTTGCGGAGGGTCATTTTCGTTTTCTTTGCCCCTTGTGCCAAGAATTTAGCACCGCCGTAAATCCTGAGACAAATCTGGCCAGATGCTTCCGTTGTGAGGAAAATTTCAATACCATAGATCTGGTGATGATAATCAGGGAGTTGGACTTTGTTGAAAGCGTCAGGTTCCTGCAAGACTATCATAAGAGTGCTTCTGTCAGTCGAAGCAAGGACTACCGGGTGGCTACCACCGGCAGTGACACTCATGATGGCTCTCAGATGAAATGTGCAGACCGATCAGAACACTCAAATAACAGCATGGTTCATATCGGCCATATTCTTGATCGTATAGTGCCCTCAAAATGTGAGAGAACCCCTTCTGTTTACAATCGGCCTGCTCAACAGAATATGGCCAATTGTCGCATACTAAGACTGGAACAGAAAGTAGATCGTTTATCCCATCAAATCGAGAATATACTAAAAGCAATCCATATCGATAATCCTTCCCACCAGTGAGCACCTACTGTATTATCAACGCTGATAGAACAGTGTCTTCATTAAGCATCATCCTGCAAACAGTGCTACGTGGCAGCCGGCGGGGTATCATTCATTAATGCCAGGGCGGGATCGGCTTATCTCTGCGGAGTATCGCTATTGGCCTTCGCGTGAATCAACGGCCTGGTTTAGCTCAGCATGGGTGGCTTGATTTATCTCAGCGCTATAGTCGATATAAGATCGTCTGCCGACCAACTGTTTTTGCCTGTGAAAAGCTCTCCGCCATGATGGGGATACCTGAAAACATCTGCTTTGAGTACTGTCTGGTCAACAAGAGGCCAAACATCTCCTCCAGCATCACCACTGAGAAGCAAGCTGAAATCTCCGACTTCAAAGCGAAGAATTAAAGACCCAAAATTTCGGTCTTCAGGATGTGTTATAACTATGGCATGGGGAGGCCATAATATCAAAAATTTGCCATTGATTATTCCAGTTGGATCCTTTGAATCGTTACAAGCAGGTTTAATGATAATTGTTCCATCATTATATGCTTGATCCAATGTCCGCATAAATCTTTTTGCACTGTTAGTGGAGGTATCTTGAAGATTTATGAAAACATTAATGGCTTTCTGATATTTATTCGATAGCCAGTTAATAACAGCCGACATACCACCGATATGATCTTTATCCCAATGGGTAACGAAAATCGCTTTAAGTTGAGTGCTCTGTTTCAGGGCGGTTAAGACCGGAGTTGCAATTCCTGCATCAACTAAAACAGAATGCATATTTGATAATTGATGTATAAGTGTGGCATCTCCCTGGCCTACATCGATAAATATGACTTCATAATCATATTGTATCTTACCCATTGGTCTCCGCCTTTTTCATTTCCGCATTAGGGGCAAGGAGCAAACCTTTGTCAATCTCATCTTGTGTCTTGTAGGCGTTCTTGTGAAGGCAAAATCCAAGGACGTATTTTTCAGGGGATCGGTTTAATTTTTTGGCGCTATCCGTAGTAATTTCAACCCAGCCCACAGCCCCTTTCTCCAACAGCCATCCCGGCATGGCAGGAATTATTTTCAGCCAAATCCCGTCTTCGGCAGATCCGAGACCTTCAGAATAATCTGTCAATCCGTCAATAGTGAGCCTTATACGGTTTTTTTCAAAGTGGAGTTCTAAGGTTTCGCAAGTAGTTTCCCATTCCGGTTCGTCATAAATGATACCAGAACCAATGTTTGACTTTGGGGCAGCTTTTTTTGTTTGCTCAATGTCTACAAGTAATGGACGCTGTTCTTCGCCAAACCACTCTTCGATCCGTCGTCTTTCTCCTTCCTTGATTTCATACATCTGGTAAATAATATCATCAATTATCTTAACCATTTCTTTGATCTTTGGACTATCTTGAGGGTCAAGTAACGGTTTTGAATCGTTTTTTCTTTTTTTCCTAATGAGTTCTTTTGCTATTGAAGCTAATAACTTTATATCCTTTATGTTCCAAACTTTCGGCAATGGGAAACCCTTGTAATTTTTGGTAGGAATTGTCTGGACCCTCTGGCGTTCATGAAACCATAGGCTGGCAAGAAAATGGTTCAAAATAGCCCATAATGCATAGACATTATTCGTTTTATCAATATTATTATTGCTTTTAGAAAATGTCACATGATAACTTGCCGAGGGTGCCACTACTTTTCGTGAATTATCTGTTATATCGATCAGTGCCACTGAGCTCCATTTATAGTTCCAGGGAGCTTTTCGATTTGCTCGAAGCATAACCATGGGTTCGTTATTCTCAAGGTGTTTTCGCAAGTCCGGCCTTTTTCTTCCTTTCCTTAGATTATCATCTATCAGCTCCAACCATCCCCTCCTACCATCACTGAAATCCGAATGCGGATCAGTACCTTTAGCATTACCGCTCCATGGATATGTTGTATTAGATTTTTCATCCTTTATCTTAGCTTTGAGAGCTTGAAGTCCATTTTTCACAACATAATAATCCTCAATACAATTTGGACTCGTTTCTATTTTCGATAAAATATCATCAAAAACTGTTGGAACAAGGTGTTCAGGCGGATTGGCAAAATCAATTTGGATAGTCCCATGTAATTTCGCCTCCCTTCCTAAGGATGGTACATCAGAAAGAGAACGGATATAAACCGTTTTGGACGATGGAGCGGTCTTGCGTAAGACCCACGCCATGGCAGGACGCGTTACATTGTCAAACCATCCCACCGGTATGTCCCACTGTTCTATGATTTGGCATTCCTTTAAAACCCGATGTCTGGTTGTTTTCACTAACTGCTGATCTAATACTGTTTCGGTAAGAATGATGCCTAACAAACCGTTTTCAGGAAGAATATTCAGACAGTGATTTAGTATTAAAGCAGATCTATCAAGCTGGTGTCTTGTTCTTGGTTTGACTGAGGTAGATGCACCTCCACCTTTTCCTCCAAAGGGCGGATTTGCTACGATGATAGTTGGTGTCACTTTAATTTCCTTTGTCCATTTACGTCCAAAGCTATCCTTTTCTGCGTCAAACTGAGTCACTTTCCAATTATTCTTGTGGGGCGGATGAAACAGCATCAAAGTCATGCGCGTTATTTCGGCGGCAAATTGATCTCTGTCATTACCGAAAATGGTGCCAACAAGTCGCTGATGCCTTTCATTCTGAGGGATTCTAAGATAAGTAGCATCGGCAAGTCGTTCGTACCCTGCTGTTAAAAGGCTTCCTGAACCACAAGTAGGATCCGCAAGAATACGCTTGTCAGGAGGAAGCTCTTCAATAGGCATCCGCCTCAAAAGTGTTCTCGCTAAAAAAGATTTGGTGTAGTGAATGCCCCATTTGTCCCGAAGTTCTTTTGTAACAAAAGCTGAAGCATAAAATTTTCCAACCATATCCAAACTTACCTGGGAAAAATCAAAAGCAGAATGTAATCGATTAAGAAGAGGATCGAGCCTTTCAGCAATTTTATTGGATATATCAAAGTAGCCGGGTAAAAAATTCTTAGCAAAAGATAAGAATTCTATCGTGCCGGAAGAGAGTGGCCAATTTTCCTTCAATCTGTCACGAAGGATTCGGGCACCAAGTACTGAAATAGCTGCATTTATAACTCGTTGCTTATATTCGTCACTTGTGAATTCTATAACTTCCCCAACACCTTTTTCAAATCGATCGACCAGTTCTTTATCAGCGATTTGCAATGCTTTCTTAATGAGGTTGGGCGCTACATCAAACAGTGTAAGTTGTTCGGGAACCAACTTCGCCTTTTCTAAACGACGTGGCGTGAAAAATTGTTGATTATTTCTAAGGTATTCTTCAAATCTGGAAAAGGGAATAATTTTGCTTTTTGCTTTTTCCCGGTCAAATGTAGCTGCATCTTTACACAGGCCTACTACTATCACTCTGGGTTCGTCCATACCGCGAATAGCTCTGTATTCTGCAAGTACGATAATTGGAGTCGCCAATGCACGGAATGGGGAAATTTCCGAATCGAATTGGATTTCTTCCGTGTTTTCAGTCCCTTTTACAGATATTACAGCCGTATCTGCATCTTGACGCAGAGAACTTGAATAGGCCACCATATCTGCTTTGTGAGGGTGCCCACCTTCCCCAACAAAGCCAACATCATACAAAATCATTCTTTCGGAGTATCCAACCTGTAGAAAAGCCGAACTTATTACATTTCGAATGGAATCATTAATAGGTTTTTCATGCCCAGTTTTATTTTCTGGTAATTCTTGCATGGGATGAGCCTCTCTTTGTGAAAAGCATGGTTTTCTATGTGTTTAACACATTCATTGCTATTATGTACTTTCATCCATCCTGCAACAGCTTAACTCTATGGGAACGACATTACTTTTTTATTCCTAAAAACATTCCTTGCTTTTGGGAAAAACTATTCGTTTTTTGTAATTTAATTATCTCAGCCCTGATCTGTTCCGTGTCGAATCGGAAATACTGTTGTCTTGTTATGGCGCTAAAGTATTTCCCTTTTTCAACAACAATCATGTCCATTCCATCGGTATAGATAACCAGCCGAGAAAGGGGCTCTTCGTCTGGTAACATCTTGGTTAAGTTTCTTATACCTTCTCTCACCTTTTGGAGACTTAGCCCTTTTTTCCTTAATGCAACCAACACTCGTAACTTAACGATATCCTTAAAAGAATAAAAAGAAAACTTGCCATCTCTTCCTGGAGAAACAAGATTAATTCGTACCCAATATTTTAACTGGTTAAGAGTTACTCCGGTCAAATTTCGAACTAAATTAGTTGGATAGATTTTATTCATTTTTATTTTCGGTTGAAAAATGTGGTTTATTTGTCCATTTTTCAACCAATATAAGCATATTAAAGGTAAGAGGTCAAGTTAAAGTCGATTTTTCGAGCAGAACATGCAGAAATTGCAAATGTCTTTTTGTTTCAAGCACTTTTACTGATAAAGCAATGCATATGGATGATACTTTAGCCATCAAAGGCATTGAGGAAAAAGTTCATCTTGCCGGGGTATTCCGGTATAAAATTGTCCCGCTTCAGACTGAATGAGACGGGTATTATGTCCCTAAGGCAATTGAGCAACAAGCTGTTGCAAATTTGCCTGCTCCGGTTTCGAACATTGTGCCGCTGATTACGGTATCATTTCACTGGGACTAAGAAGATAGCCCTTGCTCCTTATTGTCATCAAATCCAGGTCTTATAAAATTTGTTGCATTTGGGAACTGGGTTTCGAGCCCCTTTTTAATATGTTCCAAAATCTTAATAAAACTCAGAATTGATTCTGCCTGCCTGGGGAAAGCAGTCAACAACACTTTCCAGGCAGACATTGAGCGATCTGTGCCGATCAATGCTACCTTGGCAGACCCATCGGAATCTTTTGGAAACTCGCCAAAATCCAGTGGTTTTTCCGTTGAAGCGCTACCAATGGCCCTTTCGAGCTTTACGTGAATTTGCCATTGATACCATCTAAGGATTTCAACGGCATCATTTATGCCTTCCGCTTCCTGGATCGGATTTCTTTGCGAGGAGATAATGCGGATTCGATTTACCTCCGCTTCTTTTTCAAAAAATAAATATTCATTTGAATCGAACCATTGGTCAACAGATTTCGCATAATTTTTGGAAGTATGTGATATCAGATATGCCAAGGAATTTTCTTCTTTATTGTTTTTATTATTAGATTCTTTCTCCATATCGATTGAATCAAGATCAATGCCTTGTTCTTTAGCCATTTCTTTAATCATGGCCAGGGTACTGTGGAGCATCTCGGAAAATTTTTCCCAAAAGGCCTCGTTGAGTTCGTCAATTTTTTCAAGATCGCCAAACTGCTCTCTGACAAGAGTGCAATTCAAACATCTTGAAGTAAACGGGCATCGTTCGCACCATCGGTCACAATAATTATAAATGCCCGGAATATATTTTGGATCTTTGGCAAGTTTCTTTAAATCATTTTTGTCCATATGATAAACATTCCAAAACCTTCTTTTAATGAATTATTCTTCAAACGGACCAAAATATCCGCATACGCCGGTTCTGGGCGAATTAACGATCGGCATCACATAGTCTTCATCATTTTCCTCAAAAGGGAGAGTGTTTGTTAGAACACACAATAAAACAGCAATGGTGTCAACCGTTTTCCGTTACAGGTATTCTTTGACACCCTTGAAGCTGCGGCGGTGGATGGGGCAGCAGCCGTATTCTCGGATCGCCGCTTTATGGGCTTTGGTGGGATAGCCCTTGTGCTTGGAAAATCCGAACTGGGGATACTCCTGGTGGTATTTTACCATCATTCGGTCCCGGGTTACTTTGGCAACGATAGATGCTGCTGCAATAGATATGCTCAAGCTGTCACCCTTGCGAATCGGTTCTTGGGGCAGGTCGGATGCGATGCGGAAGGTGCCGTCGATCAACAGATAATCAGGCGGAGCATTAAGATCTTTAACCGCGAAAACCATGGAAAGGCGGGCGGCTTCCAGGATATTGATACGATCGATTTCCAAAGGACCCACAATGCCTGTGCCCACAGCAACAGCGTGCTCGAAAATTTTATCGAAAAGATAATCTCGTTTTTTGGGGGTTAATATTTTGGAATCGGCGATACCGAGAGGCGGCAAGGAATCGGGGAGAATCACCGCTGCAGAGACAACCGGACCGGCCAGAGGGCCCCGGCCGGCTTCATCAATGCCCGCAATTTGTGAAAAACCTTTTTTAGAGGCCTTTTTTTCGAAAAACCACAGATCCGGTTTCATTGCATTCTGAGAAGACCTGGCTCATAGCCAGCATATCAGAGAAGATTACCTCTTCAGAGATAATGAGTTAAAAATTCGAAGCACGAAACCCGAAATCCGAAACAATATCAAAACCCGAATGTTCCAAATGCAAAACAAATACAGCTAACAACCTCGATTTTAAATTAATTTGAGGATTTGATATTAGGATTTGCTTCGAATTTCGATATTCGAATTTCGGATTTCCCCGTCTCTAACAGGTGGATTAAATTAACCCTTTTGGCGGCATTTCATTTAGCCAAACTGGAATCCGGACTTGATGAGACGGGGAGCTAGGTGTAGCGGCGCTCTTTTATTCTCGCAGCTTTGCCTCTGAGTTTGCGCAGGTAATAGATTTTAGCCCGGCGAACCCGGCCGCGAGTAACGATTTCGACTTTGTCGATGACGGGAGAATGAAGCGGGAAAATACGCTCAACCCCAATACCGTATGAAACTTTCCGTACGGTAAATGTAGCGTTCATTCGGCCGCCGCGTTTGCTGATACAAACACCCTGAAAGGCCTGAATACGCTCCTTTTCACCTTCTTTGATTTTCACATGCACTATAACCGTATCGCCTGCGACAAAATTGGGCAGGTCAAGCCGCATATTCTCTCTTTCCAGTTGATCTATTGTTTCCATATTAATCCCTCACAAAATAAAATCGCTTGCGCGATTTTATATAACGCGACTTCGTCGCTAAAATTAGTAATTAAGGTATTCATTTATAAAATCGCGTCAGCGATTTTATTTGTATGTTCCAAACAACCGGTCCAGGATGACGGCTGTTGCCGAGCGCACCGAAAGATGATTATAGTCTGTGTTTCCTATTACCGGATCAAGAATATAATCGGCACCGGAAATAAAATCGTTCGTCAATCCCCAGGCCGTCCCAAAGATCAAAAGATAAAGGTTGTCGTTGCCGAGCATCCGGCGAAACCTGTCAAAACTAATGTTTCCGGGGCTGCGCTTGGCGCTGGTTACAACCGTTTTTGGAGCATATCCAGCGCTGTCGCGGATATGATCGGCAACCTCATCCAGCGAATTTTTAATACAAATCAACTCCAAGGCTTCGCACCGTTTCGGATTGTACGTTGCGCCCACTCCTTTTACCCAATGGTCGACGATTCTTTCAACAAGTTCCCGCTGATCCGCAAGTGGTGTAACTACATAAAATGATCGCACTCCGTAAGTCTTTGCAGCTCTTGACATATCGTGCAGATCGAGGTTTGTCACAGCGGAAGCTATGATGTTACCGTTTTTGTTGATCACCGGGTAATGCGTCAGAGCTATGTAAAGATTGGTCGGATATGAGTTTTTCAATATCGCGGCACCACTTTTGCAAAATTTCTATTTCAGGCCCGCTCATATGACGGGCTTTCAAAAGATCCTTTCTTTTTAGAAAGGTTCGTATCAGCGATGTCTTAAGCCTCCATTTTTCAATTTCTTTATGGTTGCCCGACAACAATACTTCGGGAACCTCCATGCCTTCGAAAACCCGGGGCCTCGTATATTGAGGGTGCTTCAATACACCGTCTGAAAAAGAGTCTTTTTCCGCCGAATCTTCACCGCCGAGGGTGCCTGGAATCATACGGGTGACGGCATCGATGATGACCATGGCCGCCAGTTCACCTCCTGTCAGCACATAATCCCCTATGGAAATTTCATCATCGATAAATTCGTGACAAATGCGCTCGTCCACACCTTCATAACGACCGCAAACCAGAATAAGTCCTTCAGATGATGCTAATTCTCGTGCCACCTTCTGGTTAAAGCAACGGCCCTGAGGTGTCAGCAGGACTGTTCTGGAAGACGGCGCTCTCTCTGCAGCCGCCCGTATGGCAGCAGTCAACGGTTCGGGCTTCATCACCATCCCACTGCCGCCGCCGTATGGTCTGTCATCGGTTTCACGATGCCGGCCTTGGGCATAATCTCTGATATTGATGGCCGCTGCGCAAATTTTGTTTTGCTCTATCGCCCTTTTGATAATCCCGTGTTCCCAAAATGGTATAAACATTTCCGGAAAGATGGTCAGGGCAATGAAGTTCATCGAAACACAACCATTATGTAAAAAATTATAAACGTCGTTTTATGCAGGATAATGCATTAAAAGTCAAACCTTATTTGGAAACTGCTTAGTGCTCCAATTTATTTATGGATGGGCACTAAATAAAATCGTGAAACGATTTTATAATTTTAAAATCCCGCCAGTCTTGCCTGGCAAGAACGATGGCGGGAACAAATGAACAACAGTCATCGGATGATTTTTAGGAGACATTTGCAAAACGCCCCCCGACACTTCATTTAAATTTATAAAATCGCGAAGCGATTTTATTTTTATAATCCTTCCGGCAAATCGACCCGCATCGTTTTTTTAGTAATATCTATTTCCAAAACCACCGATGCGAGCGCCGGAATCAGAATTTCATGATCATTATCTTTGTTAGGGTTTTTTACAACATAAACGTCGTTGCTCCCCGTGGGAAGGATCGATGCAATGCTGCCGATATATTCGTCGTCGGTTGTGAAAACGGAAAGCCCTATAAGATCAAACCAGTAATAGGTTCCATCCTCGAGCTCGGGAAGTATGGATTTTTCAACATAAAGCTTTGAGCCTCTTAAGGTTTCTGCCAGGTGCTTACTGTCTATCCCATCCAGGGACAGAAGAATGACCCTGTTGTGGGGTTTGACCCAGTTTACCTTATAGGTTGTCTCCAAGCCTTTTTCATCGACGGCCAGGATGGGGCTGCCCGGCTCAAAAACGGACAGAGACTCGGCATAGGAATAAGCCTTGATGTTGCCCTTAACACCATGAACGCCAATGATCTTTCCTATGAGAAGAAAGCCATTCTTTTCCACGATATTATTCGATAATCTCCAGGACAGTCCGTTTTTTTATTTTTGCGGATGCAGCACCCAAAATGGTCCGCATTGCCCGCGCCGTTCTGCCCTGTTTACCAATTACCTTCCCTAGATCCTCTTTGGCCACTTTGAGCTCTAATACCGAGGTCTGGTTACCTTCTACCTCGGAGACGGCCACCTGTTCCGGATGGTCAACCAGTGCCTGGGCAATATAATGGATCAGCTCTTTCATAGCTCCATCTCCTTTGTTGGCGGTGAGAATTAGGGTTAACGACACTATTTATACAACTTCAGCAAAAAAATTTTCTCTTTTTAAAATGCTTTTTACAGTGCTGGTTGGAATAGCGCCCTCATCAATCCAGTGTTTTATGCGCTCCGGTTTTAAAGTAACCTCGGCCGGATCTTTTAAAGGGTTATAGGTGCCGACATTTTCAAGAAATTTCCCGTCCCTGGGACTTTCACTATCAGCTACCACAATTCGGTAAAAAGGTTTTTTCTTTGCGCCGTGCCTGGCCAATCTGATTTTCACTTGCATTTTGACTCTCCCTCAAAACGGCAACATTCCCCGGCCTATTCCGCGCATGCCGCCCTTGTTGATTTTTTTGATCATGTTCAAGATCTGAGTGTAATTTTTAATTAGTTTGTTAACATCCTGTACCCTGGTGCCGCTCCCTTTCGCGATTCTTTTGCGGCGGCTGCCTTTAATTAATGCATGTTGCCGCCGCTCCCGGGGAGTCATGGAATTAATAATTGCTTCGATCCTGGTGAATTCTTTTTCGTCTACCTCTAAATTTTTCAGATGCTTATTGGTGCTCATTCCCGGTATCATACCGATGAGATCCGAGAAAGACCCCATCTTGCGTATCTGAACCATTTGATCGCGAAAATCTTCGAGCGTAAACTCGCTTTTCCTTAGTTTTTTCTCCAGTTCAGCCGCTTTTTTGTCATCGACCACCGCCTGGGCTTTTTCAATCATGGTAAGGACGTCTCCCATCCCTAAAATCCTTGAAGACATCCTTTCCGGGTGAAAAGGCTCCAGATCACTCAGCTTTTCACCGACACCAATAAACTTAATCGGTTTATTGGTTATGGACTTGATCGATATGGCTGCACCGCCGCGGGCGTCACCGTCCATCTTGGTAAGGATAACGCCGCCGATGTCAAGCGCATCGTTAAATGCCTGGGCGATGTTTACAGCATCCTGACCGGTCATGGCATCGGCTACGAGCAGTATGTCAGAAGGCTTGAGCGCATCCTTGATGCGGCCAAGTTCGTCCATCAACGTTTCGTCTATGTGCAGGCGCCCTGCTGTATCCAGAAGCAGTGTGTCCAACCCGTCCTTATGTGCCTTTGTTCTGGCATCCCGGCAGATCTGGACAGGGTCCATTTCCGAACTCGCTGGAAACACAGGCACAGCCAGCTGCTGTCCCAGCTTTTGCAGTTGGTCAATGGCAGCAGGACGATATACATCAGCCGGAACCAGACAAGGCTTGCGCCCATTTTTGCTCAGCCAAACAGCCAGTTTGCCGGCTGTTGTGGTTTTACCGGACCCCTGCAAACCAACCAGCATGATTGAGGTTGGGAAAGAGCCCGAAAGGTCTAAATCTGTGAGGTGCCCTCCCATCAGCTCTGTCAATTCTTCGTTGACAATCTTGACAATTTGCTGACCGGGTGTCAGGCTTGCCATGACCTCCTGTCCAAGGGCGCGCTCCTTGATGTCGGCAATAAATTTTTTGACAACGCGGTAGTGAACATCAGCTTCCAGGAGAGCCATTCGTACTTCCCTTAGACCCTCCTGAACATTTTTTTCGGTTAACTTTCCGTGACCTTTGAGCTTTTTAAATACGGCATTCAGCCTGTCCGTCAAACTATCAAACATAAAAATACCGATAAATTATATTCATTGAAATCGAAATCTGTGATAATAATATCAAGTAAATAGTATGTCAAACAAAATAAAATATCAACCGATTTATAAAATGACACTAAAACCGAATACATCAGATATTAAAGAATTTGCCAGGGATAAGCTGGCTGCCTGGCTTAAAGACCAAGGACTTGAGCCCTATCGCGCAGTGCAGATTCTTAGGTGGGTCTATTTGCACCAGGCAGACACTTTTGAAGAGATGACCGACTTGGGGAAAGAGCTCCGAAAACTGCTTTCAAATCATTTTACTATCAGCAGACTTGAAAAGACGCAGATTGAAACCTCTCAAGATAGTTCCAGGAAATATCTTTTCAGGCTCCAAGATGGAAAACATGTGGAAAGCGTACTGATTCCCGAAAAAGACCATTACACCCTGTGCATATCGAGCCAGGTGGGCTGCTCCCAGGGGTGCCGCTTTTGTCTCACCGCCAAGGGCGGTTTTGTGCGTAATCTTTCAAAAGGTGAAATTATTGCTCAGGTTCGCGATATCGCAAGTCATCTGGATGATACCAAGCGCCTGACCAATATCGTGCTTATGGGCATGGGTGAGCCTCTGGCAAACTACCGCAACGTCATTGAAGCAGTTAAAACCTTAACTGACAGCGATACGGGCCTTGGATTTTCCAGCCGTAAAATTACCATATCCACAGCAGGGCTGGTTTCCAGGCTTGCCGACCTGGGTCGTGAGTCGACGGTCAACCTGGCGATATCGTTAAATGCGACCGACAATGAGACCCGCAGCATGCTGATGCCTATTAACCGTAAATATCCTATTGAAACGCTTCTGGACGCATGCGCCCAATATCCTTTGATGCCCCGCCGCAGAATTACGTTCGAGTACGTTCTCATCAAAGGGGTCAACGATTCTATAAAAGATGCAGAACGTTTAGCCGGGTTGCTCAGACCTGTACAGGCCAAAATAAACCTAATTCCATTTAATACTTATCAAGGCTGTGAATTTGAACGGCCGCAAGAAGCATCAATCCAAAATTTCAGAAATATCCTGGTCCAAAAGAATTTTACGGTAATAATTCGTCACAGCAAAGGGCAGGATATCTCGGCTGCCTGCGGCCAGTTGAGTGGCAGCTGGAAACCCGAAACTTGAAACTGGATACTTGATGAATGATGTGGTGGGATGTTGAGAACTGATTGCACTTTATTCAGATCTTTCTGCCTTTTAACAAGCTACGAGGAATGAGCCCGCTGCTGCCGCTTAATAATAATTTAAAAACTGTTTGACTGTCAATCGCTATTGGCATACCTTAAAGAAAGGAATAAATATAAAGTAAGGATGGTTTGTATGGCGTTGGCTAAAATTACAAGCAAAGGGCAGGTAACGATTCCGAAAGCCGTTCGGGATTCCCTGAAGGTGTATGCGGGAGACAAGATCGAATTTGTCATTACCGAAGAAGGACAAGCACTTATAAGGCCGGTCACTAAAAAGGTCGATGATGTTTACGGCAGGTTATACAAACCGGACAGGAAGCCCATTTCCATCGAAAAGATGAATGCTGGTGTAAGGCAGAAAATGAAGGCGAGTTTTCGATGAAGGCCCTGGATACGAATGTGCTGATTAGATTCCTTACAAAGGATGACGAACAGCAGGCTGAAACGATTTACCGGCTATTCAAACAGGCAGAGTCCGGCAAAAAAGAATTTTGGGTTTCTTTACTTGTTGTCCTGGAAACCTTGTGGGTGATGGAATCTGTTTACGAGATTCCTAGGCAAGAGATATTAGACGCTATAAACGAGCTTTTGCTAATGCCTATTCTAAAATTTGAGGCAAAATCAGCAATACAAGATCTTGTCGCTTCGGGTCGTGAAAGTGATTTAGACCTTTCGGATATTTTAATTGCACATTCTGCAAAATTTTCAGGCTGTGATTGTGTATTAACATTTGACAAGAGGGCATCCAATTTCGGTTTTTTCGAGTTGGTTACTTAGACTGCCGTCATATTGTTCGTTTCAAATCTTGACTTTTAGGTCATTCAAGTAATCTTGCACTTTCAGGCATCGAATTTCGTCACAATATATAGTCTGAAGGGGATGATCGGGGATTCCCAATGATGCTCCAACCGGAAAGCAACCATGTTAATTGTATCACAACAGTCTGGAGCCATTAAGATCATTGACTCTTTGGCAAGGTAACCCATAAATACAAGATTCCCAAACCGAATCATCAATGATATTAGTTTGATGGCAACAAACGACAGAGGCAAGGCATCGTCAGTTTTTTCAAGCCATAGGATACTATAATGAAAAAGCTTTTCTTTATAACACTATTTATATTTATGGGTTTAATATGTACTGAAACTAATGGAGCGGATTGGAAGTTTTTTGGAGGTGAAACGATAAAAAAGGGTGGGGAAAAAATTTTCTTCTATGATACTGAAAGCCTTGATTACCTTTCTAATGAGAATATTAGAGTTTGGATTAAGGCAATAACAAAAGCTGAATTTGATATGGCTGCGGAAAAGAACAAAGATCAGATTATAAAGGAGGCTGGAAAAAAAATAGCAAATGGGTATTTCCCACCATATATTTTAGTGGAACAAATAAACGATTTTGATGATATTGTTGATGTGGTAGTATGGGAAGAAACAGCCAATCGAACATTAAGTTCACTTATGAAAATGTTTTTTGAGATAAACTGTAAAGAGAAAAAGTTGCGTACTCTTTCAATTATATATTTCAAGAATGATGGTGGGATAGAGTCCAAAGACGAATCTGATAAATGGGAATATATAAGTCCAGAATCAAATATTGAAACGATACATAAGATTTTATGTAAGTAATAAAAGGATGCTTGATCACTGCCTTTAAGACGTAACAAAATGATAATTGACCTTTAAATGTTTAAAGTGCATT
>JACNIG010000046.1 GCA_014383215.1 Candidatus Desulfatibia vada
TTACTACTTGTCGGTCACACCGGCTTCTTCGAACGTCAGGACTTCATTGAAAACACGCAGCGCCCCTTCCATGATTCCCATAGCCAGCGCCCCTCCGGTTCCTTCACCCAGGCGCATGCCAAGATCGAGAATCGGCTCAAGTTCAAGATACTTCAGCATGGCCCTGTGACCCGACTCCTCCGAGCAGTGACCGGCAAACATATAGTCGGCAACTTGCGGACAGAGGGCGTGGGCCACCAACGCGCCGGCCGTGGAAATGAAGCCGTCGATGACAACCGGACGGTTGTGAAAAGCTCCGGCCAGCACGCAACCGGCAATTCCCCCGATCTCGAATCCGCCGATTTTGGCCAGCACATCCAAACCATCCTTACGATCGGGCTGATTTATTTGAATCCCGTTGCGAACGGCATCTATTTTTCTTGAAAGACCCTGGTCATCCACACCGGTTCCGCGGCCGACCATCTCATCAATAGTTGTACCAATGATCACGGTTCCGATGGCCGCTGAAGGGGTGGTGTTGCCGATCCCCATGTCGCCGGTACCCAAGATTTCAACACCGTTTTTAAAAAGTTCAGCCGCCACTTGAAAGCCTTTTATTATCGATTCTTCGGCCGCCTGGCGCGTCATCGCAGGCCCTTTTGCTAGGTTCGCAGTTCCTTTGGCTACTTTGCGGTCCAAGAAGCGGTTGCCTCCATCGACTGAATCGGGTTTAATGTCCGGTATGATTCCCATGTCCACCACCCAGACATCCGCATCTACATGTCGGCAAATAGCGTTAATTCCGGCCCCGCCTCTTAGAAAGGTTTTTACCATTTCTCCGGTAACTTCCTGGGGAAACGCGCTAACGCCTGCGGTCGCCACACCGTGGTCTCCGGCCATGACCAGGACCGCTTTACGATTTATGATCGGTTTCAGCGTTTTCCGGATTCCGCATAACCGTTCCGAGATTTCATGAAGCCTTCCAAGCGCACGGGGCGGCATTACCAGCTGGGCCGTGCGTTCACGGGCTTTGTCAATCCATTCAGCATCCAGAGGCTTAATATCTTTGACAATTTTTTCCAAATTAATATCTTCCACCATAACTTATCTCTCCTTTTCAAAAAAAAATATAACCAAAATTGCGCAAAAAAAAATCCTCAAGCGATGATCGCTTGAGGATTTGCCATCTCCTCAACAATTAATTTTGTGGCAGGTCTTCTGGCTTTCGGATCATACTACCGGCCGCGCCTTCCCATTCGCCTTAAGATGAACAGTGGCTGATTGCGGCTTTCGTCCCCGAATACAGCGGCGGGTCCGCACCGGATTCTCACCGGTTTCCCTATTATACCCCTCAAGGGTCACCATCAAAATAAATAGTATTTTATTTTGGAGGACAGATAAACTTACACAAGCGTCATTGTCAAGTTATTTCTTGGTGCTCTAATTCGTAAGTTCGATGGCGCATTTTTTCAATTTATTTTTACCGCTGCTTGTGGGAGTTATGCGGAGATCCCGCAAGCGTGCTTGCGGGAGTTTCATAAAATCGTAAAACGATTTTATTTTAGTTTCCATCCACATGTTTAAAATATGTATATTTTGTGATATAGGGCAGGATCTTCAGCCCGTATCAAGCTCCCAAGAAACTCGGGTTAGCAGACTATTATAAAGTGCCACCTCAATTGAGCGAAACTCGAGGATGCTCCAGATCCAAGGCATCCCCGACTTTCGCTCAATTAGGATAAAACCTTAGTCTGGACGAGTCATGAAAGCATGACATGGCGGTCCCAAACACGTTATGTTCATTTCATGCGAAAAAATTATGAAAAGACTGTTAAAGACAAGAAAACTCGGTTTGCCTGAAGGTGACACCTCAACCCTGCGGATTAACACTTCGAACAGACCGATCCCTGAACTACAAATAGGAGCGTAAAATTGAAACTCACTGATATTCTGCCGCTTGAAAAATGGATAGAACTTGAAACGGAAATCAATAAGATATCCGGACTCGATTCCAATGTATTTAATACAGATGGGTATCGAATTACTGATTTGAAAAATTGGGCAAACAAACTCTGCCCTGCCATTAAGGCAACGGACAAGGGCCAGAGCTTTATCTGTGCAGTTGCCCATATGAATCTTTCCGTCCAGGCGATGCAAACCAAAGATTCGATTATTGAGGAATGCGATGCAGGTCTGGTTAAAATCGTGGTTCCTATATTTGTCAAGGATGAATTTTTAGGAGCTGTCGGCGCCTGTGGTTTTTTGCTTGATGATGGCGAAGTGGACTCGTTTCTGATAAATAAAATCACAGAAATAGATGAGAAAGAAACCGAAAAGCTTTCAGAAAGCATACCCTCGATTAGCACCGGAAAAGCGGAATCGCTGGCAACAATAATCAAAGAAAAAATTGACGGCATTATTCAAGGGAAGTTTCATCTCAAATCCACAACCCTGTCTTAAACATCAAGCTGATGAACACCAAATACTTATCATATAGAAAGGTCCTTTTGACGCTTTTAATATTGCTTTCAGGGTCTGCTGCAGGCATGGCTGAGGAAGGTACTATTGATGAAATTGTCAAATTTCAAAATGATACTCTGACAATCCAGGCCTCCCAAACCCCTTTGATTAAGATCCTATCCGCAATTCAGAATAAGTGCCTGGTTAAAATTACAGGATTAGAGCACCGCAAGGATGAAAAGATTACCTTTTCTTCTAACAAAGGATCATTGGAAAGGGTTTTAAAAGATTTTCTGCGGCATTTGGGAGAAAAAAACTATGCCTTTGAGTATGGCAACGCAGCCTTATTGCAAATTGTTGTGCTGCCCGGTGCGAAAGCTGACAATTACCCGACTGCCACTCTTGCCTATCAGAAGGAAAACCTTCCGAACACCGTTAAAGCGGTAA
>JACNIG010000014.1 GCA_014383215.1 Candidatus Desulfatibia vada
CAAACTCAGGACCGCCGTACATGGGGCCGCCGAATTCCGGACCGCCGGGACCCATCGGGCCGGGACCAAACTCAGGACCGCCGGGCCCCATCGGACCCGGACCAAACTCCGGGCCGCCCGGACCAAACTCAGGACCACCAGGCCCCATCGGGCCGGAACCAAATTCAGGGCCACTCGGTCCTGTCGGACCACCGACTTCAGTGCCGGTATATCCAGGTTGGTTGGCTTCTCCCATTTCGGTAGTTACCGGGCTTCCTGTAACATCCGAATCTAATGGACCGCCTTCCTGAACGACGCCTTCACCGGGCTCACCTTCCAGGTTTTCACCTGCTTCAACCTCGGCCGGCTGATCCCCGACGTCATCTGAGGACTCTGCCTGGCCCTCAGGCTCCTGCCCTTCAACATTCTCAAGTGCAGCATCTGGATTCACATCGCCTTCATTAGTTCCGGTTTCAAGGGCGGTCTCTATACCCTCGGTGTTCTCTGTCGGAGTATTACCAACTCCTGGGCTTTCTCCGGCCTGGGGCTGTCCCTGGTTGTTAGATTCATTGTCAGCCATTATTTTTACCTCCCATTTTTTTAGTATTTTTTACATCTAAAAATTTTTCTGCCTTACATGATTTGTCAGAACCATTATTGGGAACCGAATTTCTGAATGCAAAACAGTCACCCTGAAAAAAAGCAATATGTGTGCCAGAAAGTAAAATTGCTTATATCATGTTTAATGAATGTGGGGCGGTGATATTTTACTCGTTCGTTTTATCGTTCGTTTTGTTAATCGTTTCTCCAGTCATTTCAATAGTATAGATTTCAAGCTGCCCCATGGCAGCCAACAGGTCATAAGCCGCGATAATCATGTCATATTCGGCTGCTAAAGCATCACTTTTGGCATTAATGAGGGTCGTTTCACCCGCCAGCACGTCAAGCAGTGAACGCCGGCCGAGCTGACGCTCCTTTTGAGCCAGCTTGAAGAATTCAGCGGAAAGATTGGCCTGGTTTCTTAAGAAAGTGGCATCGTTGCGTTTGGTGATAATGTTTTGCCAGGAATTTCGAGTCTGTTCCCTTATCTGTTCTTCGATTTCGGTAAGCTGATTCTGGGAAGCATTTTTCAAATCCTTTGAGGCTTTAAGTTCGGCTAAATCAGCAAAGCCGGAAAGTAGAGGATAGGTTAATTCCACTTTGCCCAGATATTCGTCTTTCTGTCCTTCAACACCACCGTCGTCATATTTGAATTGGGCTTTGCCTATGAGTTCAACCTTGGGGAAAAAGCTGGATAATGCGGATCGTATACTTTGTTTGGCAATATCTAATGCGTACCGCTGGGATAATATCTGGGGATTGTTATCAAGGGCGGTTTTTAGACCGTCCTCAAGCGCAGCCGGCAGCATGCTGGCCGGAACTTTAACAAGACGCATGGTTTTTATGTCAGGTTCTGCCTTGAAAACATTGCGGTAGCGGTTAATGGCATTGATCAAGGCACCTTCAAATCTCACGCGTCGAGCTTGCGCGCCTGCAAGCTGTTGCTTGGCCTGCAACACGTCGGTAGAGTACCCTACACCTTCCTGGACCCGGGCTTGTTCCATACCGGTTTGCTTTTGAACATTGGCTTCCGAATGGCGGGCAAATTGAAAAATTTTAACCGATTTGAGAACATTCAGATAGGCCGAAATTCCCTGTTGTATGAGTCTCTGCCTGACGGCCACCAAAGTAGCTTCGCGTTGTCTAAGGGTTAACTCTGCCTTTTTAACTGCCGAACCGGTTTTGCCAAAATCGTAAACCAGTTGAGTGAGTTCAAACTCGGCTTTCCGGGGATCATACGGTTCCAGCGTTTTTGTCGGGTAATGTTTGGCGTGCTGTTCAACTCCCGCGTAGGCGGTCAGGTCAAGTTGCGGCAACCAGTCTCCCAGAGCCTTTTTCACCCCGTATTTAGCGGCACTTACGTTGGCTTCAGCAGCCTTTATTTTTTCGTGATTTTTTATCAGGCCATCCAGCAATTCATCAAGCGATTCAGCCTGTGTGGATGAGGAAAAAAAGGCGAAGACCAACAGGATCAAGATTAAAATATTGAACGCGCGAACCCAAATATAAACCGTTTCCTTTTTCACATAATGTTTGTTCATGGACGCACCCTCCTTTTTTTCTGCTGAATGCAATGAATGTAAGAACTTATTCATTCTCATTTACCTTTCTTTCCTAATTTATCTAATTGCGGTTTAATTTTTGCCCATTCTTCGTCGGCAATTTTCTTGCTTAACCCTTGCAACTTCGGAACATATTTCTGATTAAATATTAACGCGGTTTTTTGCATTAACGCCGGTGTTCCGGAAACAAATTTTCGGCCGGCCGGACTCTCATAAAATGCAATTACTTCTTTTAATTCCGAAACATTAAAATATTTAGAATAGACAGGATAATATACATGATCAACAAGCGCCTTAAATGGCATTTCTTTAACCAAGGCGGCATTCATTCTCTTAATATATTGCCCCACTGTTTGTTTCACAAGTTGCATAACCATATCCTTTTCTGCCGGATTGGTAACTGCGACTTGCCCCACTTGTCGCTTTAGGCCTGAAGCAAAACCTTGATGAAACTGACGAGCCATGGCGTTTAGTTTTTGATTGTATTGTGACTCGACACCCGCAACTCTGAAAAATTTATGAAAAAATTCTTTTTCCTCATTTGCTGTTTCAGCCATAGAATACGAATATAATGGCAAAATGATGAGTAATGATAAAAAAACAATTTTCATGCTGTTTGACAGTTCTCGTGTCATGGCCTTCTCCTTTTGAAAGTGATACACGTTCACTCTTGGTCTATAGTAGTTCTCTTGAGAGTCCAAAGTTCTCATGATCATAAACATGTTTAAATTGCTTATGTCAAT
>JACNIG010000126.1 GCA_014383215.1 Candidatus Desulfatibia vada
CGGCCCAGGGAAAGATCGAGGCCATGAAAGCCGGCGGCATTCACGTTTGTGAAAATCTGGGCGTTTTGGGGGAGTTGTGCACCGAGGTTTTTGATGCATGAAATGGGTATCGCCATGCAGGTCGTTGAGATTGCCATCGCATCCATCCCCGCCGGCATGGAAGACGCCAAAATCGAAAGGGTCAATCTGAAAGTAGGCAAATTGGCTGCTGTCGTGCCTGACAGCCTTCGGTTTTGCTTTGAGATTGTGGCCAAAGATACTCCCCTTAGTGACGCAGAGCTTTATATTGAAGAGATTCCGGTGGTTGTAAGGTGCGATGATTGCAATACGCAAGTGGTCATCAGCGAACCGGTCTTTACTTGCCAAAAATGCAACAGCGGCAACGTAAATTTAATTTCAGGCCGGGAGCTGGATATCGAGTCCATCGAAGTTACCCAAGAGGATGATTAACATGTTGTTCACATTGTATAAAACTGAAAAATACAGCCATCACAAACCATTCCAAAAGCCTTCCCACTCCCATGTCAAAGGCAGTGCTGCCGGCGGCAGTGAAAAAATCGGCACCAGAGAAATAAAGGTTGTCCGCAGAGTGCTGGATGTTAACGATGCCATTGCAGAGCAGAATCGGAATATGTTTGCGGAAAAAGAGGTTTTTGTACTTAATGTGATGAGCTCTCCCGGTTCCGGCAAAACTGAAACCCTTGTTAAGACCCTGGGGCATATTATGCCGGAAGTCAGAAGCGCAGTAATTGTGGGAGATATTTGTACTTCAAACGACGCCGACCGGCTTGCCGCTGCGGGTGTGCCGGTTGTGCAGATCAATACGGATGCCTTTGGAGGGGACTGTCACCTGAGTGCCCATGTTATTCAAACAGCGGCAGGTAATTTTGAGCTGCAAGAGATTGATCTTTTGATCGTCGAGAACCTTGGCAATCTGGTATGCCCGGCTGAGTTTGATCTTGGCGAGGACTTGCGGGTAGTTATTTTAAGTGTAACCGAAGGCGAAGACAAGCCGGTCAAATATCCGCTGATGTTTCGCGTATGCGACGCAGCACTTCTCAACAAGATCGACCTGCTGCCGTATCTGGATTATGACCGCCGGGCAGCTTCTGCAAATATCCTGCAAGTGCATCCCGGCATCCCGGTTTTTGAAATCTCGGCCAAAACCGAGGAAGGTTTCACTCCCTGGATCGACTGGCTTAAGCAAAAGGTATGGCAGAAGATTAGAAATTAGGGCTAGAAGAGGGCATATATAAAAGGCGCCACGGCACTGCTTTCAGTAAAAACAATCAAGGCACCAAAAAGAAAGAGTACAATCACTATCGGAAACAGCCAATAGCGCTTTCTGATCTTTAAGAACTCCCAGAATTCGATAATAACGGATTGGTTTTCTGCTTTTTTTTCTTCCATGATAGTCCTATTATTGCTTGCTAATATCGTTTTAGAAATCTTTCCTTTGGTTGCGCGGCTTCAGTCCGCGTTACCCAGTATGATGAAGCCTTTTTATCAGGCTTAACGGGAAAGGGGGTCCCGCTAAACAGCCGATGAGCCAAAGCTACCGGTGTAATAACCATATAATATGCCAGCGTGAGAATCAAGGTCGTTACAGCCTGGCCGATCAAGTGAGCGATTTTCAGCCATGTTGTATAGATTGGCTTCAAGGGCAAAGGGATCAAGACAAATCCCAAGCCCAGGACAGCCAAAAAACCGAAAAGATAAGTAGGTATCGGCTTTTTCATCATAAGTCCCGCAGCACATAGACTCCCGAAAAAAACAAGCGCAATTATACCGAATTTTCTAATTTCTTTAATATCAGTCGAGGTCGAGTTCACGGCGCCAATCCTCTTTTTCTTGCCAGAAAGGTTGCTCATTTTTGAACAACATACAATTTTCGATCACTAAAACATCCATCTGGGTCCGCATAAAACACCGGTATGCATCTTCGGGAGTGCAGATGATCGGTTCGCCGCGGACGTTAAAGCTGGTATTGACGATTACAGCACAACCGGTCAGTTTTTCAAACTCTGATATTATTGCATAATAATCAGCCTTATCCTTTTGGTTCACGGTCTGAAGGCGGGCCGAGTAATCCAGGTGGGTAACCGCCGGAATATCGCTCCTTTTAACTTTCAGGCGTTCAAGCATGGGCACTTCCTCTCCCGGGGGCTGAGGGAGGCGTCTTTTATTGGTAACATCTGCCACCAAAAGCATATAAGGACTGGGAGTATGCATGTCAAAATATTCAGAGGCTTTTTCCTCCAGTACCGAAGGTGCAAACGGCCTGAAAGATTCCCGGTACTTAATTTTAAGGTTCATCACGGTTTGAGTATCTGTGCTTCTGGGATCGCCAAGGATACTTCTGGCCCCCAAAGCCCTGGGTCCAAACTCCATGCGTCCGGCCATGTACCCTACAATTTTTCCCTGGGCAATCTGCTCGGCAATGGTCCCGGCTTTTTGGTCGCCATGGATCCCATGAAAAGGGTAACCTTTGCTTGCAAGAAATGTTTCGACATCTTCATTACAAAATGAGGGACCCAGATATGAGCCCTGCTGGCTGTCGTGCCCGTTGGGGTTGGCGCGCTGGTTGCCAAGGTATCGATACCAGACCGCAAGGGCCGCACCCAGCGCTCCGCCGGCGTCGCCGGCGGAAGGCTGTATCCAGATATTCTCAAAAGGGCTTTCCCGCAGGATGCGGCCGTTGGCAACGCAGTTAAGGGCCACACCGCCTGCAAGACAGAGGTTCTTTTGACCCGTTTCTTTGTAAACGTGATTTGCCATTTTCAGGACAATCTCTTCGGTAACGTCTTGAATGCTGGCGGCAATATCCATTTCTCTTGGGGTGATTTCCGTCTCGGGCTTGCGGGGAGGACCGCCAAAAAGCTTGGCAAAACGTCTATTGGTCATGCGCAGTCCGCCTAAAAAATCAAAATAAGAAAGATTGAGCCGGATGGAACCGTCTGCTTTTAAATCTATTAGTTCTGAAAGGATAAGGTCTTTATAGCGGGGAATGCCATAAGGAGCCAGCCCCATGAGCTTATATTCGCCGGAGTTGACCTTGAAACCGGCAAAATAAGTAAAGGCCGAGTAAAGCAACCCCAAAGAATCGGGGAAATGGAGTTCTTTGATAAGCGAAATCTCGTTTTTTGATCCAAATCCATAACTTGCAGTGGCCCATTCCCCCACGCCGTCCATGGTCAAAATGGCCGCCTCGTTAAACGGTGAAGGGTAAAAGGCGGAAGCGGCATGGGCCTCATGGTGCTCGGTAAACAGGACAGCCCCTTTGTAGCCCGTTTCTTTTTGAATAACTTTAGGAATCAAAAGCTTCTGCCCCAGCCACAGGGGCATGGCCTGCAACCAGGAACGCAGGCCTTTGGGCGCCACGGTCAGGTAGCTCATCAGCAGACGCTCAAAGGTTAAAAAGGGTTTGTCATAATAAACAACGTAATCAATATCTTGAGATGTAATACCGCTTTCTTCCAGGCAGTATTTAACCGCATTTTGGGGGAATCTGGGGTCGTGCTTTTTGCGTGTAAAGCGTTCCTCTTGAGCTGCCGCTACAATAGTGCCGTTTCGTACAAGACAAGCGGCGCTGTCATGATAAAAGCAAGAAATACCGAGAATATACATAGTTCAGACCTTGTCATTCATCAGAAAAAAAGACCGTAGACCTTTATATACTGCGGGATTGCACAAAAAATGGACCTCCGACCGGTCTGGTTAAGAGGTTCAGGGTTCTGCGTTCTAGGTTCTGTGTTCCGGGTTCTGCGTTCCGGGTTCTGCGTTAAGATCTGAACTCGTACATAATAATTAATAATCAATTGTTAATTATTAATTGTTAACCATTATTTCCTGAACCGTTGAACCCTGAACCTCTGAACCCCGAACCCTGAACCCCGAACTTAGGGCAGATGTACTTGACGGGCGGAGATGATATTCGGCAAAGACTTTAATTCTGCGAGCACCTTTTCATCTGCCGGTGAATCGATGTTGACCATGCACAGGGCACGATCATCCCGCCGGCCTAACTGGAAGCGGCCGATGTTGATGTTGTGGCGGCCCAAGGTTGTGCCCACATTGCCGATAACACCCGGCCGGTCGAAATTCTGAATGAAAATCATCGAGCCTTCCGGGATCGCATCCAGGTAGATTTTACCAATTTTTACGAGTCTGGGGTATTTTTTTTCATAGATCGTCCCCCAGATCTCACCCGGTTCTTCATCGTGGTCTTCCAGTTTTACCCGGATTAAGCCTGCAAAATCATCCCTGGCCTGGCTTTGGGTGATATTGACATGGATTCCTTTTTCAGCGGCAAGGGCCGGTGCATTGACATAATTTACCGGTTGATCGGTAAAGGCACTCAAAAGGCCTTTCAGGACGGCATGCGTCAGCGGTCTGGTATCAAGGGCGGCCACGTCGCCGCTGTAACTTATGGTGATATCATGAAATTTTTGGGCAAGTTGGCCCATCAGCGATCCCATTTTTTCGGCAAGCTCAAGATGGGGACGAATCTGATCCATAACTTCCAGGGATAAAGACGGAAAATTGACGGCATTGGTAATGATACCATTTAAAAGATAAGCAACCATCTGGTTTGCAATCATTTCGGCCACCTTGACTTGGGCTTCACCGGTACTGGCGCCTAAATGCGGTGTAGAAATTACATGGGGATGCTGGAGCAGCGGCAACGTAAGGTCCGGCGGCTCCTGGGGGAACACATCAAGGGCCGCGCCGGCAACATGACCGTTTAAAATGGCCTCATAAAGATCATCTAATTGGATGACTTCTCCGCGGGCACAGTTTATGATCCTCACGCCCGGCTTCATCTTTTTAATGGTTGCAGCGTTGATCATGTCTGCCGTTTCCTGAAGGCGGGGCACGTGCAGAGTGATAAAGTCGGAACGGGCAAAAAGATCGTCCAGAGAGACAAGTTCAACTTCAAGGGATCTTGCGGCATCTTGGCTGACAAAAGGATCGGCTGTGATGACCTTCATTTTAAGGCCTTGTGCCCTTTGTGCCACGATCCTGCCGATCTGGCCGAAACCGATAACGCCTAATGTTTTGCCGGCTATCTCAATACCTATCAGTTTTTTCCTGTCCCATTGTCCGCCGCGAATGGATGCGGTTGCTTGAGGAATGTTTCTGGCAAGAGCCAGCATAAGAGAAATAGTATGTTCGGCCGTGGTCACCGTATTGCCTCCCGGAGCGTTCATAACGACGATCCCTTGTTTGGTGGCCGCCGGCACATCGATATTGTCCACCCCGATGCCGGCCCGGGCGATGACCTTTAGCTTCCCGGCTTTTTCTAATACCCGTTGGGTAACCGCAGTTGCGCTTCTGATCGCAAGGCCGTGGAATTTGCCGATAACCCCGGATAGTACTTCAGGGTCATTGGTTGACTTGTCGTTATCGACGACAACTTCTATTTTTCCGGTGGCTTCAAGAATATCCCTGGCAAGCGGGGACATATTGTCCCTGATCATGACTTTGTACATACCTGATACCTAACTAGTGGATTTTTGTTCTTTCCAGAAGGGTGACATTTCCCGCAGCCGTTCGATAATGGGCGGAAGCTTTTCAATGATAAAGTCGATTTCTTCTTTAGTGTTGTATACGCTCAGACTGAATCGAATCGAGCCGTGGGCCGCCGTAAACGGCACCCCCATAGCGCGCAGTACATGGGACGGCTCCAGCGAGCCGGATGTGCAGGCCGAGCCGGAGGAGGCACAAATGCCAAACTCATCCATCATCAGAAGAATCGATTCGCCTTCCACGTATTCAAAGGCTATACTGGTTGTGTTGGGGAGCCGGTTTTTGTGGTCTCCGTTTATAAAGGCGCTGGGGACACGTTTTAATAGTCCGTTTTCAAGCTTGTCTCTTAATTCTTTTACCCGGGTGATGTCTTTTTCCAGGTGATTTGCCGCCAGTTGACTGGCCTTGCCCAGCCCGATGATGGCGGCAACGTTTTCGGTTCCGCCTCGGCGGCCGCCCTCCTGGTGACCTCCTATGAGAAAAGGAAAAAATTTGGTTCCCTTGCGAACATAGAGAGCGCCGATACCTTTTGGTCCGTGAAACTTATGGCCTGAAAGGGAAAGCATGTCAACGTCGATGTTTCTAAGATCAATCGGTATTTTACCGACAGCCTGGACCGCATCGGTATGAAAAACAGTTCCATGTTTTTTTACAGCCCGTGAAATTTCTTCAACAGGAAAGATCACTCCGGACTCGTTATTGGCCCACATGATGCTGGCAATGGCGGTATCATCGGAAAGATTTTTATAAAGATAATCCAGATCAAGGTGTCCCTGGCGGCCAACGGGCACAAAAGTTACGCGATAACCGTTTTTGGAAAGATATTCGAACAAATTTTTTACCGCCGGATGTTCGACTCTGGATGTTATAATGTGTTTTTTGTCGGGATAAGAGCGGATTGCGGCCCAGATCGCCGTACTGTCACTCTCCGTACCGCAGCCGGTAAAAATGATCTCTTCAGGAGCAGCGCCAATCAGGGCGGCCACGTCAGCACGGGCTTCGAGTAATTTCCGGCCGACCTGTCCGCCGAAAGAATGCATACTGGAAGGGTTCCCGTAAAATTCATTAAAATAAGGCAGAATCTCTTCCATAACTTCCGGTGCAACCTGCGTGGTGGCGTTGTTATCTACATAGATAACACTCATGATTGCACCTCCTCCACAACGAGATCAGGGGTCACAAGTTCACGCAGCTTAGATTCAACATAATGTTTAAGTGTGATTTGAGATTTTGCACATACCGCACATGTCCCCCGCAGTTTCACCAAGACCCTGTTGCGATCTACATCAACAAGCTCAATATCACCGCCGTCTTTTTTTAAAGCCGGCTTAATCTCACGCTCTAAGGTTTCTTCGATCAATTTGATTTTCTGGATGTTAGTCAAACGCGGAGGCTTTTTCACAGCCGGGCGTTCCCGGCCAAGGAACTCGTCGATAATTTCCTGGATCTGTTCATGACAGTTGCCGCATCCCCCGCCGGCTTTGACATAATCGGTCACATCTTCTATTGTTGTAAGTTCGTTTTCCCTCACAGCCCGCTGAATTTCAAGATTAGTCACCCCGAAACACTCGCAGACAACTTGACCTTCAACTTTTTTTTGTGCCTCCCCCAGATAGTTGACAATCGCTTTTTCAAGGGCATCGCGGCCCATAACCGAGCAGTGCATCTTTTCTTTTGGCAGTCCTCCAAGATAATTAGCAATATCATCATTTGTGATTTTTTTAGCGTCCTCCAGGGAGAGCCCTTTGATTATTTCGGTCAGAGCCGATGAAGATGCAATGGCGCTTGCGCATCCAAACGTTTGGAACTTTGCATCTGCGATCAGCCTATTTTCATCAAGTTTAAGGTAGAGGGTCAAAGCATCGCCGCATGCCAGAGATCCAACTTCTCCGACACCGTCGGCGTCTTCAATCACTCCTACGTTTCTTGGATTCAGGAAGTGCTCTTTGACTTTGTCGGTATATTCCCACATGGTATCCTCCTAATATTTTAAAATTCCAGCATTAAATTTTCAGAGAGTATTTAGTGTTTGGCGATCTAATAAGCCGGTATCAGCATATATTTCAAACAACACACAAAATCCTAAACACCAAACACCTGATGAATTATACTTTTTAGAATTCATCAATATTAATAAGCATTCAATTACAAAAAGAAAGATCAGTACATTATTTCACGCAAAGGCGCAAAGCTCGCAAAGGAAAACAAAGATAAATTTTTTAAAAATCTTGGCGTCTTTGCGCCTTTGCGAGAGAATCTTTTTTAATTCCGGTTTATCCGGGTTAGCCGGGCACCAGCTCTATCCTTAAGCTTTTTTCCGACACTTCGTAGATGTTAATACCTATAGATTCAAATGTTTTTAAAATCAAGGCGTCGGCAAGTTCTTTAGCACTTCCTTGGAAAGAAACCATAATGATTGCCTGATTGGATTTTATTTCCTTAATCTGCATTTCCTCCACACCGGGCATATCTTTTAACATACTGCGGAATTTGATAAAGTTAGCTAAATTGCCGGTTCCTTCAAGCACAATCTCTACCATTCCGGGTAATTGGTCTTCTTGCTGCCATGCAGCGGCAATCTGTGATGCGAGTTCCTTGCCGGCAAGGGCTCCGGCAATTGTAAGGGCTTCCCGGCTTCCGGCAATTTCATCGCTGTTGGCCTTGACAGCGCTCTGTATAGTGGATGCTATCTGGTCGCCTGTATCTGTTCGAATTGCTCGGACGGTTACAGAGCCTTTGAACGATCTTATATTCGTTCCCATTGTGTTCGGTACTATAAAAGCAGTCGACTTTCCTAAAATTACCACTTCAGCCTGCAAAAGATCGCCAAAAGCGGCGGCTTCCTGGTTGTTAAGATCCGGTTTGTCATAGGCAGTATAAAGTTCGTCATTTAGCATAACATTGTCATGATCAATGATTGAAAAACCCTCCGAGGATAAGGTTTCAGCCATAGAAACTTTGGCAATAGCTTCGAAAAAGGCCGAATCTTTGCCCCACCAATAGTTCAACAGGTTGTCTTTAAAATGCTGTTCCGCCACCAGGAACAAAGTCTTTGGCAGAACTTTTTTAACGACCATAATGCCTGCTTCTAACAGCTTTTCCTCTAAAGCCTTTATTGAAACTGCGGCCTGCACCATTACCCTGTATTGCTTTTCATCAAAAGATTCGGCCAGAACTTTGTAGCCTTGTATGAACTCGCCGGTCTGACTGTAAATAATTTCATTAATAGCTTTAAAGTTCCGGGCAATAGACTCGATCGGCAGGATTTCTACGGTCACCATATCTACTGCTAAAATCAGGCTGCCAGAGACTGCCGCTTCCCTGGCACTGGCAGAGTCACCTTTATAAATAGCACCTGTTCCTATTACTACCACTGTTTTTATGAGGCTCTGCTCCTCAACCTGCGCGTCCGACAATGGTACCACAATTGCTAATAAAACAAGGACAGACAGCAATATTTTGGCAAGGTTATGGGCTGAATGCATCCTGATCTTTCCTCCACACATATTGAAACCTAAATTGAACGATTTTTTACAACGCCATCAAGTTTGGCGGACCAATGAATAATCCGCAATCATCATGAGGATCTTTTTGGGTTTTGAGTTTTCAAAAACCGCAAGCGTATTTTTAGCTTTTTTAATATAATCTTTAGCCAATTTTTGGGTATAAGTGATTCCACCGTATTTATGCAGCAACTCTATCAGTGATTTAAAATCATTAACAGCAAAATCTTTATCTGTAATAATTTTTTCCATCACAAGCCGGTCTTTGGCATCGGCTGCCTGGAGGGCATAAATAACCGGTAGAGTCAGTTTGCCTTCTTTTAGATCCGCTCCGACGGCTTTTCCAAGAACATGGGTGTCCAGAGTGTAGTCGAGCAGGTCATCAATCATTTGGAAAGCAAGTCCTATATTGAAGCCGTATTCCCCCAAAGCGGCCTCCTTTTCTTTAGGTGCTTCTGCGATCAGGGCACTTGTCCGGCATGCTCCCTGAAAGAGAACGGCGGTTTTGCGCCTGATAATTTCCATGTATTCTGCTTCAAAGAGATCCAATTTACCTTTTCTCGATAGCTGATGGATTTCACCCTGAGACATGTTCTCTGTGATTTGGGCTATAATTTCAATGACAGCCGGTTGTTGGGTTGCAGCGGCAATCGACAGGGCCCGTGCCAGCAAAAAATCACCCACAAGAACTGCGCTGGGATTGTCCCACACCAAATGGGCGGCAGGTTTACCCCTGCGCATGGTTGCTTCGTCCACAAGGTCATCATGCAGGAGTGTGGCGGCATGCAGATATTCAAAAATGGTTGAAAACGTTTTAACATAGTCACCGTCCCGGCCGCAGATTTGGGCCGAAAGTACCGCTATCAGGGGCCTTAAGCGCTTACCGCCGGAAAATAAAATATGGCCGGCGATTTTAGAAACCAGGTCTAGTTGAGGGCTTAAGTTTTGCTTAAGAGCAATTTCAATTGCCGCAAGATCATCTTTTACCATGTCAATAATCTTGTCTTTCAGGTCTTGCATAAAATTTCTCCCATAAGATCATATTCAGAAACGTCCGTAACCCTTACGCTGCTAAAGGTGCTTAGCGGCAGTTTTTCGGAATGAATATAGGTAATACCGTCTACTTCCGGAGTTTGGAAAAATGTACGGCCGGTGAAAAGGTTGTTTTTGGCTTGGGTTTCCACCAGCACCTCATAAGTCTTTCCGATATGTTTCCGGTTGCTTTCCAAAGAAATTTTTGATTGGCGTAACATCAGCCGGTCGAAGCGATCCTTGGCCACTTTTTTCGGAATGTGACCGGAAAGCTTGTGAGACGGGAGGTCTTTGGAATCGGAGTAGACAAAAACACCCAGGTGATCAAAACGGATTTCATCGACAAAATTCATAAGGGCTTTGTAATCTTTGTCTGTTTCTCCGGGAAAGCCGACCATTACTGTCGTTCGCAGTACTGCATGGGGCACCAGCGATCTTATTTTATCAAAAAGTCTGAAAAGGTGATCGGATGTATAGTTCCTCCCCATTTTTTTTAAAAGTCTGTTGCTTGCATGCTGAATGGGAATGTCAAAATAAGAACATATATTCGGGTATGCTGCAACTGTCTGAATGACATCAGGGCCGAGACTTTGCGGGTGAGCATAGAGTAATCTTACCCAGACGTCATTAGATATATCTGCAATGTTTTTCAGCACATGGTCAAGGGAGAACGGCGGGTCCAGGTCGTTTCCATAAGCGGTGGTATCCTGAGCAACCAGTATCAGTTCTTTGATGTTGTTTGAAATCAGAAAGCGCGCTTCGGCAACAATATTTTCAAGGGGCCGGCTTTTTTGTTTTCCGCGCAGCTTTGGAATGATACAATAGGTGCAATGCCGGCTGCAGCCTTCGGCAATTTTGAGATATGCCATATGAGGAGAACTTAACAGCCTGGGCGCTATCTGCTCTTGAAGGTCTTGAGAGTACGGGTCCGGCAGGTGGCACACCGACGGTTCTGCCGGGCCTTTAACGGCCTTTTCGATTTCGTGAAAGGCACCTGTCCCTAAAAAAAAGTCAACTTCCGGTAATGAATCAACGATTTCTTCCCTGAAACGCTCAGGAAGACATCCGGCAACAATCAGGCGCCGGCAGACTCCGGAGTTTTTGAACTTTGCCATTTCAAGGATTGTATCAATGGATTCATTTGTAGCAGATTCGATAAAGCTGCAGGTATTGATAATGATAGTATCGGCCTCGCGCGGGTCTGTTGTATGGGGCCATCCGGCTTGCACCAAACGGCCCAGCATCATTTCACTGTCAACAAGGTTTTTGGCACAGCCCAGACTGACAAGATGAATTTTCATGTTTTTAATTTATTTATCTCCTATTAGAGCAAAAAAAAGTACAGTACTGGTCTATTAAAGTCAATAAATATCAGTTTGGCGGTTGACTTCCAATAAAGGTTATGTCCATTATTTTTACGGTTTAAAAACATGCCGTTATCCCTCTACACAATTATTAGAGGATATCTATGGAAGTGAAGAAGATAGGCGCATATCTGCTCGAAAACAAAACCTGCGACAGGCAGTTGATCGACGAGGCTCTTTTGCGCCAGCTCGCTCTTGAACAGGAAGGGATATACAAACCTATCGGCCGGATCATCACCGAGATCGGCGATTTAAAACCCGAGACCCTCGACTTGATCCTGCGACGCCAGGGGGAGGACCTGCTTCGTGAGGTGGAACTTTTCAAATCTTTCTCCCCGGAATTGATCTCAAAGATTGCCGGTGTAGCCGAATGCACGGCTTTTCCCAAAGGCCAAGTCATCATACATGCAGGCGATCAGGGGGATTCCTTTTTCCAGATCATTTCAGGTTTGATTCGTGTTTTCCGGACTTCCGAGGATGGAGTTGAAGTCACCCTGGCAACCATGGGGCCGGGTGAAAGCTTCGGTGAAATGGCACTATTGACAGGGGAACCTCGCAGTGCCTCAGTCGAAACGCTGGAGGCGTGTGGAATTTTGGTAATTTCAAAGCGGTCTTTTGATCGGCTTGCAGCTGAAAATCCGCAATTTTCCCTGGCCCTGTCCAAGATCCTTTCCAGCCGGTTGGCCAGAGGGGACTTTAACCTGGTTTCGGCAACATCCACCGAGAAAGCCTACCAGCGGTTTGTCTCGGAACAAAGCCCAGGAACCGAGTCGCGTTTGATCGGCAGAAGCAGGGCCGTCCAAAGACTGCAGTCCAGTATCCAAAAGGCGGCTCGCAACGGCAACCCGGTTTTGATTTTAGGTGAATCAGGAACAGAAAAGCGAGATGTAGCCGGGCTGATTCATCTGGGCAGCGGCAGAAAAGAGGCCCCTTTTTTGGCTGTTGATGTAAAGACCGTCAACATGGGCAGATCCGCCGGCCGGCCTGGAGAACGCGATCCGATACGGCTTGAACTTGCCCAAAACAGTACACTTTTCGGCCATGCCAAAGACGCTCTTTCCTTTGCACCCGAGAGACGCCTGGGACTGTTGCAGGTAGGAGACGGCGGCACGGTGGTGATCGAAAATATTGAACATTTGGCCGACAGTGTTCAGGCTAAATTGGTCGACTTTATGCAGAACGGCCATTTTCAGTCCCTTGGAGGTCAGAGCGATCTACATTCTTTGGCTCGTGTCGTAGCAACAAGTTCCGTTGATCTTGAGCAGTTGGTTAAAGACGGCAAATTCAGCCGGAACTTGTTCGAGCTGTTGGGGGGCAGCCAAATTGTGACTGTTCCGCCCCTTAGAAAGCGTAAAAAAGACCTGCGCCAGTTGGTGGAACATCTGTTGGAACAATACAGCGAACAGGCCGGGAAAGCGGTTACAGGTATCGAACTTGATGCCTATAAAAGCATCATGTCCTATGACTGGCCGGGCAATACCGATGAACTTAAGGTGGTTATTCGGAGGGCCGTCAGTTTAGTGCGGGGCAGCCGGCTCACTCCGGAAGATATTCTTATCGGTACGGCTCCTCAAATGGCCGGCAGGTTGAGCTTTAATATTTTGAAGCTTGATCGGGTCCGGCAGTTGTTCCGGAGCGGAGCCTTCCCAGCCTCAGCCCAACTGACGACGGCATTCTTTTTTATGCTGATTATCTTTTTAGGGTTTTTCGGCAGCCAGACGTCCGGTTTTAACGCATCTCTTGAATTAACCTGGGGCCTTTGGGAGCCCCTGGTCGTTTTAAGTTGTATCCTGGCCGCCGCAGTATGGTGTGCCGTATGCCCTATAGGCGCCTTAAGCTCCCTTATAAGCCGCAAATATGGTCTCAACCGCAACATCCCCTCTTTTATCCGTAATTATGGAGTCTATCTGAGTGCTGCCGGCCTGGGGCTTATTTTTCTTTCCGAAGCGGTTTTTAATATGCCTTTTTCTCCCCGGGCCACGGCTGGTTTGGTTTTGTCAATTACCCTGCCGGCAGTGATGCTGGCGCTGATTTATCGGAGACGGGTTTGGTGTCGCTTTTTGTGCCCCTTTGGCAACTTGGTCGGTTTTTTGTCCAGATGCTCTTTTTTGGAGTTGCGCGCCAACCAAAACATCTGCAACAATGACTGCACGGAAAACAGCTGTTATGTCGGCCATCAAGGCCGGGAAGGCTGTCCGGTGTTCGAGGCGCCCTTTGCACTCAATAGCAACCAGCACTGCATCATGTGCGGAAACTGCATAAAGAACTGTCCTAACCAGTCACCGGCCCTCAACCTGAGGGTGCCCGGCCACGAGCTGTGGAATTTTCGCAAGCCGGATTTGACAATGGTCTTGTTGGGACCGCTTCTTGTGGGCACTCAGCTCTTCCGGGGGCTGGAGAAAGGCGGTTATTTTCATTATGGGGCTGCGGTACTGAATCAGAGGTGGTTCCTTTATACTGTATTTATGGTAATATCGGTATTTCTGGCATTTGTCTTTGTCAGAACGGCGGGCAGGGTGGCTTTTGAAGCGGTCGAGACAACGCCCCACGAAAAATCGGGTCTTATGGGCTATGCCTTCGTGCCCCTGGTGATTGCTTTTGAGTTTGGTTTCCATTTTGAACGCTTGATAAGCCTGGGAGGGCAGCTGCTTCCCACTTTAGGGCGGCAGTTTGGTTTTAACTGGGATTTTCTTGGAGTGAACATCGGCCCATGGCTGGTTAAAACTTGTCAGGTTTTGCTGATTCTGATGGGCGTCTTGGCTGCCAGAGCCGTTCTTAAAAGGCTGCTGCGTTCTCGCCTGCAGACTGCAATGCAGCATCTTTCATGGCAACAGCACGGGCCCATATGGCTGCTTGGCGCGGGATATATTTGGCTGTTTTGGACAGGCTAACTAGTGTCCATCCATAAATGGCCCTTTTTGCCCTGCTCGGCGTTCTCCGCGGGTTTCCGGCTGCGGCGTACAGGCGTACGCCTCACCGCAAACCCTTGCTTGTCCCGCCATAGCTCTTTTCTTAGGGCGACGGCGGATGCGGCCTTG
>JACNIG010000041.1 GCA_014383215.1 Candidatus Desulfatibia vada
TAGCATTGAGTGCAAGTGTCAGAGAGGATTTGGTAGATTAAATGAAATCGGACTTGAGCAATTATCAAAGGGACGCCTAAGCGCCCCCTTAATATTAATATTAATTCTAATTAAAACTTGCCCAAAAATTCATCCGAAGCTTTCAGTTCTTCAATAGCGTTCCACAAAACGGCCTGTTCTTCCAGAATCTCGGGAACTATCATCGAGTTATAGCCGCATTCCTCACAGGCCCTAAGATATAATTCCTGCTCATTTTCCAGCAAAAGTTGCAACTCTTCGGTGTGGTCTACCGGATCACTCGGTTTCTGGTTGCCAATACCCAACTGCTCGGGCTTCTTGTCCTCTGCGGCACGATCATCCGATGTCGCCGGATCATCCTTGGGATCCATCGGGAAAGGATGCTCATGCGAACCGTCCTCTTTTTTATCAGAAAAACGGCGATACCACAGATCCCTAAATTCGGCCTTGCTTTCATCGCTGGCCGAATCGAAATGTATCTTGTTTTTGAAAAAGAACGTGCTGACACTTTCGCCGCCCAACTTAGTGCTTTTCCAGTTGGTCTGGTCAAACGGGTTTGAGCTTTCGGCCGGGGGCGCAGCTGGTAGGGCCGGAGCCTTTTCTTTGGTTTTTGTTTCTGTTGCTGCCGGTTGCTGCTCACCCTTACCTGTTTCAGTGGTAGCCTGTGCCTTCAAATACCTTTCGTATGCATTCCAGAATCCGGGAAAAGTTTCTTCCGTGACCATTGACATCATGGTTGCGCTGTCAATAGATGGTCGTTGAGCCGTGGCAGATACGCTGATAAACCCAGATAGCTTATCGACCGGCTTGCCATCTTTTTCCTTATACTCAAACTTCTTACCAATCTGTTTTTCCACCAAGCCATAAAATTCCGATGTATCGGGAGGCTCAGGCGCCGCATCGGGTTCGGGCTCGGGTTCGGTTGTATCCATCTCGAGCTCCGGCAATTTTGACGTATCAATAAACATGCCGAGTTGTGATCTGCCCATTTCGGCCGTACCGTCAAGCTCCACGGCCTGCATAAACTCGATGCTGGCGGGTTTGGTTTTGGAGCTGTTGATGATCACGGTTTTCTTCATCATGTCCGCTTCCCACTTTATCCATGGTGTTTCCAAGGCCTTTTTATCATTCTTGTTTTTGGCAAGCTGGCTCGCGGCATATTGATACGCCTGAGATACATCCCGTCTCTTATATATCTCATGTAAATACATAAAGTCGAAGGTGCGAACGCCGTTTGACAATTCCCATACGGCATATGCACCAATGGGTTTGCCGGCATCTTCTCCTGGGTATGGCCGGTGAATAAGCTTGCGATTGAAACCTTCTTCATGTTCGAAGAAGTCCTTTTCGTAAACCACAAGGGCATAGACGTTGGCGATTTTCCCGGATCTTTGCCCGAGGTCGATCAGTCCTTGATAACCCGGCTGGAATTGGCATTCATAAACCTTTTGCCATGTTCCGTTTATGAGCTTGCTGTTTTGGTACGGTATTAAATGCGCCCTGCCGAGAATAGGCTCGAGGCCCAACTGACAGCATTGCATGACGGCGCTTAAAATGCTTTCCTGGGTACACTCCAACAGTTTTGGGCTTTTCATAACGCTCGTAAATACGACACGCAGCATTCTATCAACAGATAGCCATTCCGGTATGGCGGCTGCAAACTGTTCTTTTACATTGTCTCGATGCAGATAGTTTTTTAAGGATACAGCTTTTGATTGTACCGTGGTTAATTCTTTTCCTGGCTGTGACATTCTTGCCTCCTTTGTATATAATACGTTATATTTTATGCGATGATCGTAATGTCAGGCAGCTGCTCTTTCAGCCAGTTCTTGATATTGTTAATGGCATCGAGTTTCCATGCTCCACCATCGGAAATGAACAAGGCACATTGCATCCCGCCCTTACTTTTTAAGCGGAAAATGCAAGTTGATGCAGGTTGCTCTATTTCGGAGAAAGTGCGGTGTGGCCGGAGAGTTATCGGGTTTGT
This sequence comes from Candidatus Desulfatibia vada, assembly GCA_014383215.1. GTDB lineage: Bacteria > Desulfobacterota > Desulfobacteria > Desulfobacterales > UBA11574 > Desulfatibia_A > Desulfatibia_A vada. Next base: position 2,006 of record JACNIG010000041.1, read on the forward strand.
AACGACTACCTGAGATTTCGTGGTTATCCCGGTTTTGATCTGATAGCTCTGCGAAAATGAATCGTCTTTTACATCAACCACGGTTTCATTTGCCAGGTGGCTGAGGTGCGAGATCAATTCATCAATTTTATTCGTTTGAACGAATTGGCTCTGCAGGGCAATCACAAAGTTTTCGAGATCGTACCAAGCCGGTTGGGTCGGCTGAGAGAAATTGAATTGACTTACCGCCAATTGGGATCGGGCATAGGTAAATCTTTTATTTGAGTTTTCCGGCTGCAATAAGCCGAGCAAGGAAACCGAATTGAAATCATTGACTTGCAGAAACACTTTTTGCTGCATCTCTTCATCCAATGATTGCAAATAGTCCACCATGCCGGAGAGGGTGTTCAGCGTTAAAACCTCCGGAGATACGAATCCAGGCGGAGTTATTTCTACGAGTTTTTGTTTTGCATAAGACCGATCGCCTTTTGCAAACGTCTCGATCTTTGCTAATTCCAGTATTTTATCAATCGCCTCTTTAATCATTAGTCTCTGTCCTCCATTTTAATTACGTTTTTGAGTGGTAGCGCCCTTTGTCGGTTACGCTCGATCGCATAACCTTTACCCCTGCCGTCAATTCGCACATCGGCTGTAAATTTTTCGGTTCCCTGGTTTGCGAACTTTGTGCTAACCCCAAAATCTACCGCCATCAAAGTCCTGTCTTCTGACGGAGCAAGGGTTATTTTAAGGGTTATTTCACGCTTTGCCAGGGTGGTGTTGATGTCGTTGATATTATTCAGAGCCTGCATTATAGCCCTGTCAACCATCTCGAGCGCAGCACCGCCTTTCATGTTTGCCAGTGTTAATTTTTCATCTTGCTCGGGCATATTTACCTCCTTT
>JACNIG010000152.1 GCA_014383215.1 Candidatus Desulfatibia vada
GACAAACTTCAGCCTATAGCCATGGAAGGCCCCGGTCTACTCGACAACGTCCAACATCGAATGGTGAATAAAAAAAAAACGAATGAAATTGAATTGCAGAGCGGAGCGACAACATTTTAAGGCAATATGCACCGAAATTTGTGCGGCCTGCACCTGTTTTTGTGCAACAATTCTTTTTTTTTGATGGCCCAGCCCCCTTCATCTACCGACGACATTATTGAACCCTTACGGCAAGTTCACTTGAAACCTTAGTGGAATAAGGGTCCCCCCCGAAATTGCATTTCCTAGATTTAAAATAGATACCGAGAAAGCGGTTTTTGGCATGCGTGTTGCTAACAATTATAGTGAACGTACTACTTCGGGTAAAGATTTTGGAATCGATACTGAAGCAATATAATTCTAAGTAAAAGTTTTAACTTCATTTAAGGAGGCGTAATATGGCTCTTAAACAAATCGGTGCTTTGTGGCGTAAGGAAAGCAAGAAAGGTAAATACCTTTCAGGGGTTTTGGACTTAGGCGCACTAGGGGAAGTTCGGGTTGCCGTTTTTCAAAATGATAAAGATAATCCCGATGATAAGGCGCCTGATGCTACCATTTGTCGTTTTGAAGATGAATAGTCCTGCTGTGATTTCGATGGGAGGTCAAAAATTGTGACCTCCAGTTCGGTGAATTAATGGGGCGTCCAGATTATCTCGGTATGGCGTATCGAGTAAATAAGAACGAGGACTTTTAAAATGGAAACCTTGGTGCCGATTGAAAGAATTGCAAGCAAGATATACCTCATACGAGGCATGAAAGTTATGCTGGATAGGGATCTGGCAGAGCTTTATGATGTTGAAACAAAAATTTTAAAAAGGGCTGTTAGACGGAATATTGACCGATTTCCCAATGATTTCATGTTTGAATTGTTTAAAAAAGAGATGGAGGATTGGAGGTGCCAATTTGGCACCTCCAATGGAGATAAAATGGGCTTGAGGTATAAGCCCATGGCTTTCACGGAGCAGGGGGTTGCCATGCTATCCAGTGTTTTAAGGAGTAAACGTGCGATTCATGTTAACATTCAGATCGTGCGAGCATTTACCCAGCTTCGTCAGATGCTGTCAACCCATGAAGATTTAAAGAGAAAAATTGAATCCATGGAGAAAAAATACGACCAGCAGTTTCAGGTTGTATTTGAAGCTATAAAACAGCTTTTGTCTGAGGAGGACAAACCCAAGAAAAAAATCGGGTACACAGTCAAAGAAAAACAAAAAACATTTGGCACAAAGGCAAGGATGAATTAACGAGGTTCAAGTATCCAGCACCCAGCATAATATCATAGAAATCATGTTTTTTTGAAATCTAAATACAGAAATGGCAACCCGCAACCCGCAACTCGCAACCCGCAACCCGCAACCCGCAACTCGCAACCCGCAACTCGCAACCCGCAACTCGTAACCCGCAACTCGTAACCCGCAACTCGTAACCCGCAACTCATTTCGCCAGGTATTTTCTTTTGAGGGTCAGTATCCGTCCTGCTGATTCCTCTCCTTTTACTTTTAGAGTTTGCGAGCTTGCCTGGGAATTTAATATTTCATTAAATGCGGTTTCAATATCCGGCCGGCTGTGGCAAATCAGGGCCATGTCGATATCAGCTAACAATATCTGGTTAATGGCGCTTTTGATGTCGTAATGCTTTTTAATGGCGCCCATGTCCAGGTCGTCTGTTAAAACGATGCCGTCAAACCCCATACGATTTCGCAGAAGATCCCCGGCGATACGTGGCGACAGACTGGCCGGCCACAGGGCGTCAAGCTTTTGGTAACGTATGTGAGCCAGCATGATTCCGGCTACCTTAGACTGTATGGCAGCTTCAAACGGCAAAAGGTCTGTTGCTTTTAACGTGTTAAGGTCGATATCAAGGTCAGGCATATCAAGGTGTGAATCGAGGGTTGTGCGTCCGATTCCCGGGAAGTGTTTGGCAACCGACATGATTCCGTTTTTCTGAAGATGCTCAATAACCGTCGTTCCCAGATCTGAAACCCACGGCGGGTCGTGTCCGAAGGACCTGCCGGCCATGATGCTTTCGGGGCCGTTAAAGGCAACATCCAAAACCGGCGCCATGTTCATATTGATGCCGACCTCGGCCAGTTCTTTGGCAGTAATTTGAGCAAAGCGTTCGGCATCCAGGCGGCTTTCCATCTCAGGATTTCCTGAAAACCGGGTAAAAGGTTTTTTGAGTCTGGCTACCTGGCCGCCTTCCTGGTCGATGGCGATGAGCAGGGGCGGTTGCCCTCTCGAGTGGGCGTATTCCTGGGCCCCGAAGCACAGATGTTTGATTTGCCGGGGATCGATTAAATTTCTTGCAAATAGAATAATGCCGCCGACTTTTATTTCATCGATAAGAAACTCAAGTTCCCGGCTGAATTCAGTGCCTTCAAAGCCGACCATGAGGCGCTGCCCGGCCAGCTGTTCATCTGATAAATTTGTAATATCCATTTTATTTTACATTTTTGTTTATCGCCACTAAGACACCAAGACACGAAGTAAGAATAATATACTTTATTTTTTTGTGTCTCTGTGCCTTTGTGGCAACTATTGTTTGTTTTGGTTCGGTTTTCTACCTTAGGATAAACGCTCAAAGGCCAGACCGACCCAGTCTTTCTCATATGCTTTCCAGACGCACTTTAAGCGGCTTTGTGAATACACCCTGACAAGATCGGACTCTTCGTCTGTTTTTAAGCCGGAAACGATAAAAGCACCTCCAATTTCTGAAAGTTGTGCGATGCAGGGCGACAGCCGTTTAAGCGTCGGGTACCGCAGGTTGGCCGTAATCAGCCCAAACTTTTGATCGATGGTTTCCACTTGCTGGGCGTGGATTTCGATTCGACGTTCAAGATTGTTTAATTGGACGTTTTGTCGGGCTTCCGCCCTGGCACAGGGGTCTACATCAACTCCCACAACGCGCTTTACCCCTAATTTGGCGGCAGCAATCGCCAGTACACCTGAGCCCGTGCCGATATCAAGAGCCGGCAGGTCCTTTTGGCCTCGGTAAAATTCGCTGTCAAACAAAACCTGTTCCAGTGACCGCAGTGCCAATCTGGTAGTCGGATGTTCGCCGCTGCCGAATGACACTCCCGGCTGAATGTTTATGACGACTTCATCCGATTCCGGCCTGTATTTAGTATCCGGCGGTTTGATCACAACCCGATGGGAAATTCGAGTCGGTTTGTTAAAAGATTGCTCCAGAAATGAACAGCCATAATGATAGGAATAGATGAGTTCACGGTCATCTACCAGTTTTCGTATCGCCGTTTTTATTGCTGTTTTCCGGGTTCCGAGATTTTGTATAAGTCTCTTTTCCAATTCCACCGGAGTCAGCTTTTTCCTTGATTCGACAACTGTCGCAAGTACAGCTTCCCGGATTGTCTTAATATCAGTCAGCATTTTTATCTACGTAATTGATATTTTTGTACTGCCCGACTATGGTCTTTGAAATTGGTTGAAAACTGGTGCGTACCGTCTTTTTTGGAAACGAAATATAGAAACTGGGTGTCCGCCGGGTAGAGGGCGGCCTTAATGGCATCGATTCCGGTGCTGGCAATCGGTCCCGGAGGAAGCCCGGAAATCGTATAGGTGTTATAGGGCGTCGGCATGGATAAATGTTTGCGCGTAAGGTTGCCGTTATAATCCTTAAGGCCGTAAATAACCGTAGGATCGGTTTCAAGGCGCATGCGGCGTTTGAGGCGATTGTGGAAGACCGATGCAATCAGAGGGCGCTCAAAGGCAGCGCCGGTTTCCTTTTCGATCAAGGATGCAAGGGTTACTACCTGGTGAACGGAGAGTTTAAGGGTTTTGGCCCGGTTCTTCCATTCAGGTTCAAACACGGTCCAGAAACGCTTTACCATTGTAGATATGATCATCTCCGGGCTGCTGCCTTTGGGAAAGTGATACGTATCCGGAAAAAGATAGCCTTCGAAAGTTTCAGCCTCAATTCCCATGGCATGTGCCAGTTCGGCATTGGTTGCAGCTTTTAGAAAAGCGTCATCGGTTGCATAGCCTGACCTGGCAGCCAGAGAAGCAATTTGCTTAAGGTTATAACCTTCAGGTACGGTAAATTTGTAGAGGCGCACCTTTCCACTGACCAGTATTGACAGGATTGTATTGGGCGGCATGGTGGAGGAGAGCTCGTATTCGCCGGCTTTTATAATTTTATCATCTCCTTTAAGGCGTGCCAGCAGCTCGAATTTGGACGGATGTTCAATAATTCCGTCTTGATGCAGCCGCTGGGCAAAGGCCTTAAATCCCTGGCCCGGGAGTACCATCACCACCTTTTCCCCTGTTTCCATAGCAGCAGGTTGGTTGGCATAGATTTGAAGATCCAGATAAAGACAGGATAAAATCGTTATAATTAAGAACAGAAATATTGTTATAATGGCGCATGTTTTTCGCAAATTCGAAGAGGCTCCTTCTTTCGTAACATTGGATGAAAAAGGTGAAGAACAGTTAATTCTACCGTAATTGAGGAAAAAGTCCAACCCTAAATGAGCGTAAACAAAACGGGAAGAATGTTTTATTATTTCCTGAAAAACATTATCCTATGGGCCAAGTCAGAGATATTTGGCTCTGCCGAAAGCCTTAAAAGTGCCTATGTCTGGTTAGCCGGTTAACCGGTTAGCCCGTTGTCCAGTATTAAATTACGGGCTAACGGGCATAACGGGCCAACGGGCACAACCTTTTTTAACTTGCAGAAAAACAGCCCCTTCCAGGGTAAATCAAAGCTTTGTCCTATGGGCCGGGATTCTTTATATATGCAAGTTGATGGACAAATTATGGATAGATCTTGATTTTTCCACCGGCATGTATACTATTTAGTTCCGGGTTCCGGGTTCCGGGTTGCGAGTTGCTGCTTACTGCTTACTGGATATTGTCACTATGAGTAAAAAAATTAAAAAAGAAGAGGCGTATCAAGGATTCGAACAGGGACCCATACGACCGCCCAGCGAGGCTTACAGCCTGCTAATAAGGGTAACCCGGAACTGTCCCTGGAATCATTGTACGTTTTGTCCGGTCTACAAAGGCACCCGCTTTTCCATCCGGCCTGTGGATCATGTTAAGAAGGATATTGATGTGGTTCACAAATACGTGAATATAATCCGGCAGATGGACGACGAATCCGGCCGCGTTCATCCGGCCGCAGTTCGGGATCGTGTTGGAAAGATTGAATCCTGGGAGTCTCAGGCTTTGCAGGCGGCATTGAACTGGTTTTCCGGTGGTATGCGTTCGGTTTTTATTCAGGACGCCAATAGTCTCATCATCAAACCTTTGGACCTGCAAGAAATTCTGATTCATCTTGGCAAGCGCTTCCCATGGGTGGAGCGGATCACATCGTATGCACGATCTCATACCATTGTCCGCATAAGGGACGACGACTTGCAGGCCTTCAGGGAAGCAGGCCTAAATCGAATTCATATCGGTCTGGAATCCGGTTCCGACCTGGTTCTTAAGATGGCCAAAAAAGGTGTCACCAAGGCAACCCATATCAAGGCAGGTCTAAAAGTAAAAGCAGCCGGTATGGAACTGTCGGAATACATCATGCCGGGACTGGGTGGGAGGAAGTATTCAAAGATCCATGCTACAGAGACCGCCGATGCCATCAACCGGATTGATCCGGATTTCATCAGACTGCGAACTCTGGCCATTCCCAACGGTGTAGAGCTTTTTGACGACTGGCAGTCGGGCGGGTTTGAGAAATGTACCGACGTAATGATGGCCAAAGAGATCTTGCTGATGATCGAACAGTTAGACGGGATCACCAGCGTTCTTAAAAGTGATCACATCCTGAATCTGTTTGAAAATCTTGAAGGTACTTTCCCCGAGGACAAAGCGCGAATGATGGAGATTCTGCGAGCTTTTCTGGCCATGGATTCACAGCGCCAGTGCCTGTATCAGGTGGGGCGGCGGCTCGGAATTTTTGCGCGCTTAAGTGATATGGAAAGCCCGAAAAGACTGGCGAAGGCTGAGAAGTTTTGCCGGCAGTCAGGCATAACACCGGATAATGTTGATGATGTTATAGATGAGTTGATGAAGCGCTTCATCTAATCTATCTCCTTGACATTCTTATCTAAAGGCAATATTCAATTATATATGGTTGTTACCATCTGCTGAGAGGAGAAAAATGGGAAAACTAAAGCTGAAGGAGCATGTTATCACCCGGGAATGGTGCAAAGGATGCGGTATATGCGTCCATTTTTGTCCCAAGCAGGTTCTGGAGCTTGATGACCAGGACAAGGTGTTTGCAGCGCGACGCGAAGACTGCATCTGTTGCGAACTTTGTGAACTCAGATGTCCCGACTTGGCCATAGAAATCGAAACAGAACAGGGCTCAGAATGAAGGAAAATATAAAATTTATTCAGGGTAACGAAGCTTGTGTGGAAGGGGCGCTGTATGCCGGACTCGAATTTTTTGCAGGATATCCCATCACACCTTCCACTGAAATTGCCGAGTTAATGTCGTACCGGTTGCCCCAAAAAGGCTGCCGATTTATTCAGATGGAAGATGAGATCGCCTCCATGAGTGCCATTATCGGGGCCTCTCTTACCGGCCACAAAGTAATGACCGCCACCAGCGGCCCGGGATTTTCCCTGATGCAGGAAGCACTGGGCTATGCGGTTATGGCGGAAATTCCTTGCGTCATTGTCAATGTACAGCGCGGTGGTCCTTCAACCGGCATTCCGACCCACGTCAGCCAAGGGGATGTGAATCAGGCCCGCTGGGGAACTCATGGCGATCACGCCATTGTCACGTTGACGGCTTCCAACCATCAGGATGTCTTTGCCATGACCGTGGAAGGTTTTAATATAGCCGAAACCTACCGGACACCGGTGATACTGCTTTTCGATGAAGTGATCGGCCACATGCGGGAGCGCCTGGTGGTGCCGGAAGAAGGCGAAATACCCCTGGTGGAAAGACTGAGGACCTCCGTTAGTGAAGGGGTGGACTATCATCCGTACCTGCCGCGGGAAGACGGCCGTCTGCCCATGTCTGATTTTGGCGGTGTGCATCGCTACAATGTCACCGGTCTGTTTCACGATATGTGGGGCTTCCCATCGGACAACCCCCAGGTAGTCCACGATCTGCTACGCCACTTGGTGGATAAGATTAATAACAATGTCAATCAAATCACAAATTTCAAGTCCTATTACCTGGATGATGCCGAGTCTGTTCTGATTTCTTATGGATCTTCGGCCCGCTCGGCCCTGCATGTGGTGGAACTGTTAAGGCCAAGAGGGGAACGCATCGGACTGCTGGAACTCCAGACCTTGTGGCCCTTTCCGGATCAACTTGTTCGTCGAACATGCGAACATGCCAAGTATGTGATCGTTGTGGAGATGAATATGGGCCAAATGCTCCAGGAGGTAAGAAGGGTTGTGGATCAGCCTCGGAAGGTGTTCCTGGCCAATCGTATCGACGGTGTTTTCATAACTCCCAGGGACATTAGAAACATTATGCGGCTGGTGCAAGGGAAGGGAGTGTAATCTATGGCAATCAAAGACTATATCAGGGAAAGATTTTTCCCGCATATCTGGTGCCCGGGCTGCGGTCATGGGACTGTGCTGAACAGTCTTCTCAGGGCCATAGAATCTCTGGGGATGAGCAGGAATGAAATTGTAATGGTGTCGGGGATTGGGTGTTCATCACGGATCTCCGGATATGTCGACTTCCACACTCTCCATACCATTCACGGCCGGGCCCTGGCGTTTGCCACCGGCGTCAAGCTGAGCCGGCCGGAACTGAATCTGATTGTTCCCATGGGCGATGGCGATGCCCTGGCCATTGGCGGCAATCATTTTATCCATGCCGCCCGGCGCAATATTGATATCACCGCCATTGTTATGAATAATCGCATCTACGGCATGACAGGGGGACAGTTTTCTCCTTTGTCCGGTTATGGGATCATGGCCACTACAGCGCCGTATTCCAATATTGATCACGCTTTTGATACGGTGGAACTGGCGATAGCTGCCGGGGCGACGTATGTGGCCCGCAGCACAAGCTACCATGTTAAGCAGCTTTCAAAAATATTAAGAGACGCCATTTTGCACGAGGGGTTTTCCGTGGTTGAAGTATTGTCCCAGTGCCCCACTTATTTTGGCAGAAAAAACCGGGCCGGAAGCGCCGTTGATATGATGGAGCAATACAAAAATGATACCACGCCGATCGGATCCAAGGCCAAAAAGGAAAACCCCGACCTGATTGAAAGGGGCGTTTTTGTGCAGAAAGAGATGCCGGAATACTGTCGCGAATACGATAAAATTATCGAAAAGGCCATGAAAGGGAATTAATTATGGAAAGATGCCGGCTAGTATTTTCAGGCTCCGGAGGCCAGGGCGTCATCACCGCCTCGATTATCCTGGCCGAAGCGGCCGTACTTCATGAAAGCATGACTGCCGTTCAATCTCAGTATTACGGTCCCGAAGCCAGAGGCGGGGCGACGCGTTCTGACGTTATCATCTCCTACACTCAAATCAATTATCCCAAGGTGATTCAGCCCAATGTACTGATCTGTCTTACCCAGCAGGCTTATGATAAATTTTATCCCATCATACGGCCCGGCGGTTTGCTGATTACCGATTCCCGTTTTGTAAAAATTCAGAAAAAAGTCGATGCCAGGCATAAAGAACTGCCCATGTACCGGACGGTGATGGACCAGATCGGCAAGCCGATCGTTTTCAACATCTGCATGCTGGGGGCGGTCACCATGCTGGCAGATCTTGTGAAACCCGAATCAATCATGAAGGTTTTAGAGACTCGGATTCCTTCCGGTTTTCTGGAAATGAACTCAAGAGCCCTGGATCTGGGGTTCAAGCTGGCAGAGGAGTATAAAAGCTGACTATATCCATCCAGCAACCCGATGAACCCGCCGGATTGTATGTACACATTCCTTTTTGCCTCCAAAAGTGTTCTTATTGTGATTTTTATTCCATAACCGATCCATCGCTTCATCAGGCATTTCTGGATGCTTTGATGATTGAAATGAACCTGAAGTCGGGTTTCGCATTAACGTTTGATTCCCTGTATATAGGGGGCGGGACTCCTTCGGTCTTTGGCGCCGAAACGATCGGCCGGATTATTGAAGCGGCCCACCGATCATTTAACATCCTCAAAGATGCTGAAATAACTCTCGAAGTCAACCCCGATACGATAACACCGGAAAAGCTCGAAGGCTTTCGGCGGGGCGGCGTAAATCGGATCAACATCGGGGTGCAGTCGTATAATCCTGAGAACTTGAATTTTTTGGGCCGGCTCCATTCCCACAGCAACGCTGATATCGCCGGGAAGTGGGCCAGAGAGGCCGGATTTGAGAATATTTGTCTTGATCTTATTTACGGCATACCGGGGCAGGCAATAAAAGCCTGGGTAGCCGATCTTGAGCGGGCTCTGTCATTTGCGCCGGAGCACCTCTCCTGCTATCTGCTCACTTACGAGCCGGGAACGCCGCTGGACGCAAGCCGGCAAAAGGGGCGTTTTCACCCGCTGAATGATGATAAAATTAGCGATCTGTTTACGTCCACCATAGAATTTTTAGCCGCCCGTGGTTATGCCCAGTATGAAATGTCCAACTTCGCGCGCATCGATTCCGACAGTACCGAAACACCCGGTTTTGAGCAGAACCGTTCGCGGCACAACCGCAAATACTGGCTGTTTGCACCGTACCTGGGATTAGGCCCTGCATCCCACTCGTTCACGGAACCTGAGCGTTTCTGGAATCAGCCTGATGTGCCCGATTATATTAACGAGCTGGCGGCGGGCAGGCTCCCGCCGTCGGGAAGAGAGATGTTAAGCCGGTCCCAGCTCATGATGGAAGCGATCTACCTGGGGCTCAGACAGACCGAAGGGATCCGTACGGAAGCCTTCGAAGAAAAATTTGCGGTCGACTTCCAGCGACAGTTTTCGGATACGCTGGAGGGTCTTGAGGAAAAGGGGTTGATCCGATCTACTCAAAACCGCTGCGCATTGACACACAAAGGCATGCTGTTTCTCGCCAGCATTACATCCATGCTGGCCGACCAAGTATAGACCAGGGATCAGGGACGGATGAACATCGAACATCCAACGTTCAACATCGAATGGTGAATAAAAAAACCGAATGAAATTAAATTGCAGAGCGGCCTGTCGGGTCGTAGCCGAAGGCGAAGCCTGAAGCGAGATCATTATTCGATGTTCAACGTTGGACGTTCGATGTTCGATGTTCAGTCTGTTCGATATTCGACGTTCATTTTTCAAAACAATTCCGTACGGCATAAATGTAACTCGTAACTCGCCTGCCCGGCGTAGCCCCCGGCGAAGCCTGGGCAACCCGTAACTCACAACCAACCTTAAGTAGAAAGCGTCTTAATAAGCACTCCTATATAAAAACGCGCGTGGCTGATCCGTGCCGCCATGTTGGCGCGATGGTTGGCCAGGATACCGTTCAAACTGGAGTTGGTGATTATCAGTGGCTTGATTTCAATGGCGAGGCGACAGGATTCTATGGCATGATGCAGGACTTCCAAACCTCGCCGCGACTCCACGACGGTGTGAAAGTCTTCCATGATGGCTTCAAGGATGGTGTGCATGGCGGTGGCCACGCCCAGGGCATAAAAAAAGTAGTCGTCGGACTTAAAATAACTGACCGGTGTGCCGTCGTCTTCCTTATATTTGACCAGATTTTCGTCGCAGCTTCCCAGCAAGTCTTCGTAAGCCATCAGCAAGGGGATTAAATTGTCGGTTCGAGTGTGAAAATTAGCTGTGCCTTTTTCCAGTTTTTCCTTATAAATCTCCAGTTCATTAAGACCGGCGCTGTATTTTGATTCCGGGGACGGGAACCAGTACCGGTCTGACTTTATCATGAACCAGTTCATGGCGCGTTCAAGGTTTTGATCAAAGGACGCGGTACTTCCGGTGCGGGATATTCTTTCCGTCAGAATTACGACCGTACGCCGGGTGACCTCCAGTACGCCCAGTTGGAAATTGTTGATGTTGTCGGTAAAATTTAAGATGTCATTGGGTCGCCATCCCCAGAATCTGTCGTGCAATTCATAAGAGAGCGGTTTGACCATGGCTTCCATAAAGGCGACACCTTTGGGTCTATCTTTTTCAACTGTGGGAGTTTCAACACCGTGAGCGGCGGCAGAAGGAGCGGGTTTATGGGCCTCGGGCTTTTCATGAGCTGTTTGAGCTGGTTCCGGCTTTTTATGTACGGGTTCTTTGCTTTGCGGGTTTTCATGAACGGCTTCGATGGGCTCTTTTTCCACACCTTCTCCGGCAACGGTATCCTTACTTGTGGCAATCAAATCGGTACTCGCGATATGGCCGGCCGTGCCTTCCTTGTATTCGATTTTTGCTTTGGCGGGCGTATGCTTGGTGGTTTCCGGTTGTTTTTGAAGAGGCTGTGTGTCGGGTTTATGGGCGGCCTCTTTTTTTGTTTTATCGGTATCATGTTGTCGGGCAACTTCTACACCGGCAGGTTTATCGAACAACCCAAAAACAGATCCCGTGACCCACAGGGCTACGGCGGTGAGTAAAATGCCTGCGACGACGCGTTTTGCGGCAAAAATTTTAAATTCGGTTGCTTCAATATTATTATCGTTGCTTTTTGAAGTTTCCATGATGTCTCCCTGTATCTGAGCAATTGGCCGGAAACATGCTACCCGCTTCTGAGTTTGCGGACATCTCCAACTCGGATAGTCACGTTTTGGGCGTCAAAGTATTCAATCAACGGTATTAAAAATTTGCGTGAGACCCCGGTCATATCTTTGAATTGCGGGGTTGTAAGTTCTTTGTTGGCCACCAAAAAGTCGACCAGTCTTTTTTTCAACGTTTCGATCGCTTCCGCATAAAAATAAAGGTCTTCTTTGGCTTTGATAATCAGCCCTTCCTCCATGAGCAGCATGAGCACTTCTTTAGCCCGATCAACATCAATGTCAAGAGTTTTGATGAGTTCTTTGAAATACGGCGGAGTCAGACTGCTTTGATGATAGGCATTTAAGATTTTTTTTCTGATTTGGGTCTGATCAACACCCAGGGAAACTTTGTGAGAAGCCAGGCGAATCGTGTTTTCATCCTGGACGATTTCGTTTTCCTTTATCATTTGAGTGAGCGCCAGATTGAAGAGTTTTGGACCCTGAACAGCAGGGAACTTGGACCTGAGTTCTTCTTTGGGCATTCCCGCTTTCAGGGGGTTGGTTTGGTGATAGTTGTTAAGATGTGCCGAAGCCTCTTTTTTAAGCTCGTTAAAGCTGTTTTGATGAATATAAATACGGCTTTCCCTGTCAGCCATAATCACTACCTGTTTTGAAAGGAGCTCCTGCAAATTGTTGAGGAGCTGTTTTTCGGGCAAACTAGTCATAATTTTAAGCTCTGAAAGAGAAACTCCGCCATAGCCGGCCGCATCGACATGATAAGAAATAATGGTTTCAGGCTCATGGCCAACGAGGCTTTTTAATCCCTTGATAACTTCAGGTTTAAAGCGCTTATGCTTGGGCGGTATCGGGTTCAGGATCTGGCCGCCGGCGATGGTGCGTATGGGCGAGTAGCTTCTAATGACAAACCTGTCGTCCTTGATTAAGGCCACAGGAACATCGAGCCGCAGCTGGGCCAGCGTTGTTTCGCCCGGAGGAAGTTCCTCTGTCTCGAGTAGCACCAGGATACCGAGTACCTCACTGGTCCCCGCATGGAATCTGACACGGGTACGGTTTTTAAGCGGTTTTTTGTTGCTGCCAAGGTAGTGCAGGGAAATGTCCAGCATGTAACTCGGGATTAAGGCTTGCGGGTTGGAAACAACTTCGCCGCGGCTGACCGCGGCTTTTTCAAGCCCCTGAAAGTTAATCGCCGTTCGCATGCCGGCTGTGGCCATATTAACGCTTTGATTATGGACCTGAACTCCCCGCACCTTGGAAGTAATACCGGAAGGGTATATCATGATAGTATCACCTACCTGAACACGCCCGGAAACCAGAGTGCCGGTAATCACGGTACCAAAGCCTTTCATAGTAAAAACCCGGTCAACAGGAAGCCGGAAAAGGCTGGAGGATGAACGTTCGGGCACCTTGGCGTTGAGTTCCTCCAGGGTCTTTGTAAATTCGGGAAGGCCCTGGCCGTTAACCGACGATACCGGTACGATGGGACTGTTTTCCAAGAATGTTCCCCGGGTAAAACCTCTGATATCATCGATGACCAGTTCCAGCCATTCTTCATCCACAAGGTCGATCTTGGTCAGAACCACCAGTCCGTATTTTATCCCCAGAAGTGCACAAATCTCCATGTGCTCCCGGGTTTGGGGCATAACACCTTCGTCCGCGGCGATTACCATAGCAACAATGTCGATCCCGGTAGCTCCGGCAACCATATTTTTAACAAATTTTTCATGACCCGGAACATCGACAATCCCCATGTGCTGCCCGCCGGGAAGGTCAATGTATGCAAATCCTAATTCGATGGTTATGCCCCGGAGCTTTTCTTCCTTAAGACGGTCGGTATTGATACCTGTAAGCGCTTTGATCAGAGACGTTTTTCCGTGATCGATGTGTCCGGCGGTGCCTAAAATAACCTGTTTCAAACTGGTTTTACTCCTTAAATTTTTATGCTCAATTAAAGTAAAGGTAACTATGACCCTAATAGAGCCAAAACTCGATTAGAGGTATGTGGTCAGTTGTCCGTAGTCAGTGGTTTTAAAGCTTCGTAGGGCCTCATTTTGTGCTTCACCTGTAGTAGAAACATAAACTCGCTTCTTATTGCTTAGCAACGGACGACGGTCAAAGGACAACGGACACCTAATTGAGCGTTTTCGCTCAATTAGGTTTTTTTTTGTTCCTGAAATACTCCATAACATACGACATCCCCACCAGAAAAATGCCTAAGGCGATTACATAGACAAGATTAGCCCGGGGAAAGAAAAAGCGCGACAGCAGGACGGCAAAAGCAGCACCTAATATCGCTCGAATTACGAAAATGCTCAACTGGTTCAAATGTTTAACCTTTCACACCTACAACCTGTATCAACTGTTAATAAAATCGTAGTGCGATTTTATTGCAAAAAATAATATATCAGAACCTATAATGGGTCAATAACAAGTTTACTCCGGATTTGTAATGAAAAATTTATCTGACTTTTTCTAAGCGTTCAAGAATATAACAAATCGTTAATTCAAGGAAATTGTCGTCAAAAAAGTGTTGCGTAACCCATTGAAAAGTTATAATGAATTATTGAGAAAGATTATGAATGACTTATGCGCCCGTAGCTCAGCTGGATAGAGCGCCGGACTTCGAATCCGTAGGTCGCAGGTTCGAATCCTGCCGGGCGTACCAATGAAATCAAGGAGCTAACCGTCAATGGTTAGCTCCTTTTTTTATCCCTTCTATTCTATTGTTTATGGCCAGATATTATCCTACTCCAAAATAGACTTGACTATTTTGGAGTATGG
>JACNIG010000150.1 GCA_014383215.1 Candidatus Desulfatibia vada
ATGGTCGCTTCATGGAAAATCTTTTTTTAAACCGTGTGAACTCGTGTATAAGGGCTCGTAAAGAAAGAACAGAGGCTTTTATCACAAAAAACAACAGGTTTGCTTTACGATGGGCAATCGTTTGCTATGAAACAATTGCGGCATACGTCTGTTCTTTCTAACGGATCCCTAATACACTCAAACAGCACACGCTTTAAAAAAAGATCATCCATTCCGCTGACAGATAATACTCTATAATAAAAACACATCTACCCTTCAAATAATTTGTGTCTTAGTGTCTTAGTGTCTTTGTGGCAAACATTTTTTTATTCCTAGCTGTAAAGATCAGGTTGAGCAGTTTCATCCGAAAATTAAAACCGGAAATTTCCAAAAGACGGTTCGCCGATCGGTTTCAGCAGGCTGACTTCAAAACCCATGGCCAGCCAGTTGCGGATTTCGGAAAATTTAAGAACGCGGTCATTCCAAAGACGGGCTCCGCAGTATAACGGATTGGTTTCGGCGTCGTATTTTTTAATCATCTCCTGACTGAAAGCATTTTTTTCCTCCGCGGTCATGGGATTCTGCTGAGCCGAACGCTTGCGTTCCTCAATGGAAAGCAGAACACCCGCCGCACTCCTCCCGCTCATTACAGAAGTTCGGGCTCTCATGGTAGAGAAAAGAAGATGTGGACGGTACGCCCGGCCGCACATCCCGTAATTGGCGGCCCCGTTATCCGGTCCGATTACAATCTGTATCCGGGGCACCTGAGCGCAGGAAACCGCCCTGACCATATCCGCTCCGTATTTACCGATGCCCATATGTTCGGACTCAGATCCTATCATATAGCCGGGGGAACTCTGGACAAACAAGAGCGGAATTTTTTCCTGGCTGCAGCGTATGATCCATTCGGTAGCCTTGCGGGCCGCTTCCGCAAAAATGATGCCGACGCCGTTTGCCGCCACCGTACCTATGGTCAGACCTTTAATGCGCAGTTTACCGGTAACGATGTTGCTTCCCCTGCCCGGAGCATAATTCTTTTTATATTCGCTGAAAACACTATCATCTGCAATCGCTGCCAGAAAGGCGCGAACATCGATGCCCTGTTGAACGGATGCCGACATGTTTTCGTAAAGAGCTTCTGTGGAAACCTGCGGCGGAACTTCGGCATAGCGGTGCAGGTGCATTTTTTGGGGCGGTTCAAGCATGAGTATCTCTTTTATCCTGGCGATGGCTTCATCCTGATCGGTGCAGAAATGATCGGCTCCGCCGGAAATTTGAGTGTGGACCTCGGCACCTCCCAACTCCTCAGCAGTGATGATTTCTCCGGTGGCCATTTTTACCAAAGGCGGTCCGCCCAGAAAAGAGTAGGCCAGCTTATCAATCATGACCGACTCGCAGGCCATAAAGACGATGTAGGCTCCTCCGGCCGTATTGCCGCCGGTGCTTAAGGTTATCTGTTTGAGTCCCATGGCGGACATCCGTGCCATGTTGAAAAACATGGATCCAAAGTGTTGATCATCAGGGAAGACTTCGGCCTGCATGGGCAGGAAGACACCACCGGAATCGGCAATATAGACGCAATTCAGCCCACATTGTTCGGCGATGGCCTGGGCCCTCATGTGCTTCTTCAGGGTAATGGGGAAATAGGTTCCGGCTTTTACCCGGCTGTCGTTGGCAACAATCATGGTCCAGTTTCCGTGAATCTTCCCCAATCCAGTCACCAGACCGCCGCAGGGCACGTCCATGACTTGAGGATAATCCATGCCGAAACCTGCAATCCGGCTGAGTTCATAGAACTCGGTTTCCGGATCGATCAGCTGCTGGATCAGTTCTCTTACCGGGCGTTTGCCCTGCTTGCGCAGTTTGTCCACCGCCTTTTGGCCCCCCGGCCATACGGCCAGCTGGACACGTTCATCGAGTTTCTTTTCCTCGTTTTCCCAGAACAATCGATTTTCGGCCCTTTGATCCGTCATAGTCAACCTCTGATAGGCAATGTCAAATTAAAAATATTGGAAGTTCCATTTTCCTTATATATCCAGCATCCAGTATCCAGCATCCAGTATCCAGCCTCACTTCCCCTTATATACCGGTTTGCGTTTTTCCTGAAAAGCAGCCAGGCCTTCGAGGCGGTCTTCAGTGGGGACGGTTACCCAGTAAGCCTTCGATTCGATGTCGAGGCCGGTGTGAAGATCTGTCTCAAGTCCGTAATTTATGGCGTACTTGGCCTGCTCAATGGCGATGGGACCGGTTTCACATATCATGGCGGCCATTTCTCGGCATGCGTCCATGAGGGCCTCTGGTTCGCAAACTTGATTTACAAGGCCGATCTGCAGTGCTTCATGTGCGTCCACACGGCGTCCGGTAAAAATCAGTTCTTTTGCTTTTCCGCGCCCAACGAGCCGTGGAAGCCTCTGGGTTCCACCGGCGCCGGGAATGATGGCCAGACGGGTTTCGGTCAGGCCCATGGTAGCATTTGCGGCAGCGATGCGGATATCACAAGCCAGAGCAAGTTCTGTTCCGCCACCCAGCGCGATGCCGTTGACGGCTGCAATCACCGGCTTGTTCAAAGATTCGATGGCTGTAAAAAGGTTTCGGATAGTGAATATAAAATCCTTGACCTGGGTCTCATTCATGGTTGTGCGTTCCTTTAGATCGGCGCCGGCACAGAAAGCTTTTTGTCCGGAACCGGTGATGATGACCACCCGAATGCCGGCTTTAAATTGCAGCGCTTCGATTTGCTCTTCAAGGGCATGCAGCAGGGCAAAGTTAAAGGAATTCATCACCTCCGGACGGTTCAGTGTCAGCACGGCGACACCCTCTTTTTCTTCTACCAAAAGAATTTGGTCGTTCATATTTGCCTCTTTACGAAGGTTTTTAGGCTTTAAGCATTTTCAAATCAAATTCTTGTAAGCGTTCATAGGTTCAGAGTTCCCCGTTCAGGGTTACCTTAAACCTTTGAACCTCTGAACCCTGAACCTCTGAACCCCTGAACGGTTACAAATTGATAATCTTCAAGCGCCTATCGACAACGATCAGTTTCAACAGCCGATATAGCGTGATATTACAATGCGCTGAACCTCGGAGGTCCCTTCGCCGATGTCCAGAAGTTTCTGATCGCGGTAGAATCTCTCCACGTGGTATTCCTTCATCAAACCGTATCCGCCGTGGATCTGAACGGCATGATTCACCACCCGGCCCATAACTTCCGAGCCGTAGAGTTTTGCCATGGCCGCTTCTTTTCCGAAGGGTCTATTCTGATCCCTCAGCCAGCAAGCTTTGTAGAGAAGGTTGCGGGCGCACTCGATTTCAACGGCACAATCGGCCAGCTTAAAAGCGATGGCCTGGAATTTGCTGATGGGTTGTCCAAACTGTATCCTGTTTTTAGCATATTTCAGGGCGGCCTCATAAGCTCCCTGGGCTCCGCCAACTCCCATGGCGGCGATGGAAAGCCTGCCGCCGTCAAGGGTGGTGAGCATCTGGCGAAACCCGTCCCCTTTTTGGCCAAGGATGTTTTCCCGCGGAATTCTAACATCATCGAAATAGAGCTCAGCGGTATCCGAGGCTCGCCACATCAGCTTTTTGTGCATGGGAACGGCCTTAAAGCCGGGCATTCCATGCTCAACAAGAAAACAGGTGTATTCCGGCTTTCCTTTGGCAAGGGTCCCGGTAACTGCCTGAACCGTGACTCCCAGGGAAAGTTCACAGGCCGCATTGGTTATGAAGATCTTCGATCCGTTCAGCACCCAGCCGTCACCATCAGGGACAGCGGTGGTCTTACTCCCGCCGGCATCGCTGCCGGCGGTGGGTTCTGTTAGACCGAAGCCCCAGAGCGCCTTTCCGGCACAAAGCTTGGGAAGATATTTTTGTTTCTGCTCTTCGGTGCCGAAATAGTATATGGGACCGATGCCCAATGAATTTCCGGCTGCAATAGTTGCGGCCTGGGAACCGTCCACTCTGGCAATCTCCTCAACGGCAATGATGTAAGACAGATAATCCATGCCCTGGCCTTCATAATTGTCGGAAACAAACATACCGAAAAGGCCGATTTCTCCCATTTTTTCGGTAAGCTGCGGAGAGAACTCCTCGTTCTCATCAAGTTCGAGAGCTACGGGGGCTATTTCGCTCTGGGCAAATTTTCGCACCTCTTTGCGAATCATTTCCTGTTCTTTTGTCAAATCGAAATCCAAGGCAATTCTCCTTAAATATTAAATCGCTGTGCGATTTAATATAAACAAGATAATGTTTGAAAGATAGCATATCATATTTAGACTGAATTTCTAACTGAGAATTTATCAGATTTTAAAGTACTGACGTGCTTTTGACGAAAATTATAGCCGCTCGCTATGCATGTGGCCGTTAGCCTTGCCTGATTGAGCGAGCGCTCGGTCATAAATGTTTGATTGTTACTCGCCCCGGACGTTATTGTCAATAAATAAAATTGTATTGCAATTTAATGCAATTTCCGCAAGTCCGGTTAGGGCGAGATCTTCGCTATGCTGCGACAAGCTTGCGGGATCTTATAATCGGATTGTTCATTGGAATCGCGAAACAATTGTATAGCTTGACAAGGAAAACCCAAATATGCTAACAAAATTGAACGAGCGCTCAATCAGAATTGAGTGTTCGTAAAAAAAATTGAGGTTTCTTTATTGAGAAAACCTGCAGGGGCCAATGATGGTATCTTTCGACAGAACAAAAGATATACTGACTCAGATTAAAAATCCCGAGCTTGTCAAACGGCGACATCGTCAGATTGTTGATGCTGCGGTTCAACTCTTTATCGAACATGGATTCCACAAGACCACGACTCGACAGATCGCCGCGGCCACAGGATTTTCCATAGGCTCATTGTATGAATATATCTCTTCAAAAGAGGACATCCTCTATCTGGTTTGCGATGCAATTCATGCCGAGGTTGAGCGGGGTGTCTCGGAAGCCATGGCCCGCGCTGCCGGCGGTCGCAACTCACTGGGAGAAGTGATCCGGGAGTATTTTTTGGTCTGTCACCGCATGAGCGATCATATTCTGCTGATCTATCAGGAAACCCAATCTTTGCCGCCTCAATGGCGTAAAAAAGTCCTTGAAAACGAGGTCCGTATCACTGGAATTTTTGTGGAAGTTATGGCGCATCTGATTTCAACCGGCGATTTGCCTCAACTGAGTGACCGCGCTATGGAACTTATCGCCCATAACATTTCCGTTTTAGGACATATGTGGACCTTTAGGAGCTGGTTTCTGGCACGCCACTACAGCATCGATGATTATATTGAACTGCAAACCAGATTTATTCTGGGGCTGTCCGAGTAGGGCGGGTTACGGGTTGCGGGTTGCGAGTTACGAGTTGCGGGAGTTTTTTTTGCTCGTTACTCGTTGCTGGATTCTGGTTTTTCGATACTGAATACTGATCACTGGTTACCGATCACTGGTCACTGATCATTTGTCATTGGATAAATGATTTACTGGTCACCGATCACTGATCACTGACTACCGATCACTGATCACTGGAGACAGGATGCCGGAATCCAAAATCCGCGATCCAAAATAAAGAATCAAGAATAGGGGGGGGCATGAGTGTTAAAACTGAAGCATACAAGCCCGAACATAATATCCGCGTCGTTACGGCCACATCCCTTTTTGACGGGCATGACGCCGCCATAAATATCATGCGCCGAATCCTACAGGACACTGGTGTGGAGGTTATCCATCTCGGCCATAACCGCTCGGTCCGGGAAATCGTTGACGCCGCTATCCAGGAGGACGTGCAGGGAGTGGCCATATCGAGCTACCAGGGCGGGCATGTTGAATTTTTCAAATACGTTGTGGATCTTTTGAAAGAAGCCGGCGGCTCCCATATCAAGGTTTTCGGCGGTGGCGGCGGGGTTATCGTGTTAGAGGAGATCAGAGAACTGCAAGCCTACGGTGTAACCAAGATATATTCCCCCGAAGACGGTGCCAGAATGGGCCTGCAAGGCATGATCAAGCATATGGTTCAACATTTGGATTTTTCAACTGTTCGGATGGATGATTTTAACTTCGACAAACTTACTCCGGACAACAAATATTTGGTTGCCAACCTTATTACAGCCGTTGAACAAGCCCAGGCCCGGGAAAATGGGCATCTTGCCCGCCTCAGATCCGAACTTAACAAAAGGATTGGAGACCGCAAAATCCCGGTGATAGGCATAACCGGTACCGGCGGAGCCGGCAAATCGTCTGTGACCGACGAGCTGATTTTGCGAATTCTTCACGATATCAAAGATATTAACCTGGCAGTTATCAGCTGTGATCCTTCGCGGCGCAAAACCGGAGGAGCGCTATTGGGTGACAGAATACGTATGAATGCCATCGACAATCCCAGTGTGTACATGCGCAGCCTGGCGACCCGCGGTTCACAGACGGAAATCCCCCTTGTGTTGGCGGAAGCCATTGATGTGGTTAAAGCGGCCGGCTTTGACCTTATTATTGCCGAAACCGCGGGTATCGGACAGGGTGATTCCAGCATTATCGACCTGGTGGATGTGGCGATCTACGTAATGACCAGCGAGTTCGGCGCCGCTTCCCAGCTCGAAAAGATCGACATGCTCGATTTTGCCGATCTGATAGTCGTCAACAAGTATGAAAAACTAGGAGGCGAAGATGCTGTGCGGGATGTCCGCAAGCAGGTGCAGCGCAACCGCAAAGCCTGGGATCGCTTGCCCGCTGAGATGCCCGTTTTTGGAACCATTGCCTCCAAATTCAATGACGACGGCGTTACCGCCCTGTATCACGCTGCCCTGGATGTATTAGCGGAAAAATGCGGAGTTGTTTTAGAATCAAGCTTACCAAGAACCAGCGTGCGTTCTTCCACATCCAAAACCATCATTGTCCCGCCGCTGCGCGTTCGTTACCTTGCGGAAATTGCAGAAACGATCAGGGAATATCATCACTGTACCAAATCGCAGGCGGAGACTGTCCGCAAAATCTGGCATTTGCAAGAAACCGCTAAAGCCGTCAGCGGTGATGATCATGAGGGAGATGCCTCCGATCTTTTGGTCCGGCTTAAAGCAGAGATCCAAAAAAACGAAATTTTATTGGAGCAGGAGACAACACACCTTCTTGATGAATGGGAAACGATTAAAAAGATTTACAGCCAGGGCGAACTTGTCTACCGGGTTCGCAATCGGGAAATTAAGGTACCGCTGAATTTTAAATCCCTGTCGAATACTAAAATTCCCAAGATCGCGCTTCCCAAGTTTAAGGATCCCGGGGAAATCTACACCTGGATGCGCAAAGAAAATGTACCGGGGCGCTTTCCGTTTACCGCCGGTGTTTTTCCTTTAAAACGAGTTGATGAAGATCCGACCCGCATGTTTGCCGGTGAAGGCGACCCGGCCAGAACCAACAGCAGATTCAAACTGCTGTCGGAAAACTATGAAGCCAAACGTCTGTCAACGGCCTTTGATTCTGTAACCTTGTACGGCTACGACCCTGACAGACGTCCTGACATTTATGGCAAAGTGGGCACCTCCGGTGTCAGTATTTGCACCCTGGACGACGTTAAGGTTCTGTATGACGGCTTTGAACTGTGTGCGCCCAACACATCTGTTTCCATGACTATCAACGGCCCGGCACCCATTATTCTGGCCATGTTTTTAAACACCGCCATTGACCAGCAGGTGGATGCTTTCAAAGCCGAAAACGGGTGCGAGCCAAGCGCAAAGGAGTACGGCGACATTCGCAGCAAAACCCTGGCTAATGTGCGCGGTACCGTCCAGGCCGATATTTTGAAAGAAGACCAGGGGCAAAACACCTGTATTTTTTCCATCGAATTTGCTCTGAAAATGATGGGTGACATCCAGGAGTATTTCATTGAAAACAATATCCGTAACTTCTATTCGGTCTCCATCTCGGGATACCACATAGCAGAAGCCGGTGCCAACCCGATCACCCAGCTGGCTCTCACCCTGGCCAACGGATTTACCTATGTGGAATATTACCTGTCACGGGGGATGTCTATTGACAGCTTTGCACCCAGTCTCTCCTTTTTCTTTTCCAACGGTATGGACCCCGAATATACGGTCATCGGCAGGGTTGCCAGACGCATCTGGGCCATTGCTTTAAAACAAAAATACAAAGGTTCCGAGCGCAGCCAAATGCTGAAATATCACATCCAGACATCAGGGCGCTCTTTGCACAGCCAGGACATCCAGTTCAATGACATCCGTACCACACTGCAGGCCCTTTGTGCCATATATGACAACTGTAACAGCCTGCACACTAACGCTTTTGATGAGGCTATTACCACCCCGAGCCATGAGTCGGTACGGCGAGCCCTGGCGATTCAGCTGATCATTAACCGCGAGTGGGGTTTGGCCGGGAATGAAAACATGTATCAGGGAAGTTTTGTGATCGAAGAGTTGACCCGGCTGGTGGAAGAAGCGGTTTTAATGGAGTTCGACCGGATTACCGAGCGCGGTGGTGTTCTGGGTGCCATGGAAACCGGCTATCAGCGCAGTAAAATTCAAGAGGAATCGATCTTTTATGAAAACTTGAAGCATTCCGGAGAGTTGCCCATCGTCGGCGTTAACACCTTCCGTGATCCGGATGCCAACCTGGAGGAGTTGGCTGAATGTGTTGAACTTACCCGAGCGACTGAAGCCGAAAAAAAGTCGCAGTTGGCGCGCCTTGAAGCTTTCAAAGAGCGCCATGAGAAGACGGCCCCTGCGGCCCTGCAGCGTCTCCAGGAGACTGCCCTGTCCGGAAGCAACATATTTGCCGAACTTATGGAAGCCGTCAAGGTGTGCTCTCTCGGCCAGATTACCCGGGCGCTGTATGATGTGGGGGGGCAGTATCGACGTAACATGTAAATATTTTCAGCTCATAAATGGTTATTTTCCCGATGAGCGGCGTTCTCCGCGGGTTTCCACCCTCGACGTACTAAAAGTACGCCTCAGGCGAAAACCCTTGCTTGTCCCGCCATAGCCCTTTTTTAAGGGCGACGGCGGATGCGGCCCCCGCTAAAATGAAGCGGGATTTCGCATCTAGTTTATATATTAAGGAGCTCAACTTGCTCATCGAACCCTGATTTTAAATTTGGCCCTCATTTATGAACTGAAAATTTGCTGTTTAATTTATAGATTTAAAAACAAAGGGAGAGTAACAATGAAAGAAGCAGTTATAGTAAGTGCGGTGCGAACGCCGTTGGGCAACTTTAACGGCTCATTGAGCGGCATCGGGGCAACCAAGCTGGGCGCCGTTGTGATTGAAGCGGCCGTTCAAAGGGCAGGCATCGAAAAGGAAGCGGTGAATGAAGTCATCATGGGGATGGTGCTTCCGTGCGGCTACGGCCAGAACCCGGCCAGGCAGGCCGCATTGATGGCTGATATGCCCTGGGCCGTGGAATGCATTACGGTCAATAAAGTTTGTGGTTCGGCCTTAAAATCAGTGATGCTCGCCGCCCAGGCCATCCAGGTCGGTGACGCCGACGTTGTGGTTGCCGGCGGCATGGAAAATATGAGCATGGCGCCCTATTACTTAGAGAAGGCGCGGTTTGGATATCGCATGGGACCGGGCAAGCTTGAGGATCACATGGTGCATGACGGGCTTTGGGATATTGTCAACGATTTTCATATGGGTATGTCCAATGAGCTTTGCAGCGAAAGATATAATGTCAGCCGTAAAGATCAGGATCAATTTGCCGCCGAGTCCTACCGCCGGACCCTTGAGGCCATCCGCGCGGGACGCTTCAAAGATGAGATCGTGCCGGTCCAAATCCCCCAGCGGAAAGGTGATCTAGTTTTGTTCAGTGAAGATGAGTGCCCCCAGGAAACCGGCTATGACGTTTTGTCAAAAATGAGGCCCGCTTTTAAAAAGGACGGCGTCGGCACCGCCGGCAACGCTTCCATCATCAGTGACGGTGCGGCGGCGGTGGTCGTCATGTCAAAAGAGAAAGCCGTTGAAATGGGGTGCCGCATCATGGCCACCATCGGAGCCCAGGCCTCCTACGGTATGGATGCAAAATATCTTCTGGTAGCTCCGATCTGGGCCATCCCCAAATGCCTTGAAAAAGAAGGCATCAATTTGGATGACATCGATCTATTTGAAATCAACGAGGCCTTCAGCGGCTCCACGACGGCGGTATTAAAAGAACTTGAACTGGACCCTGCCAAGGTGAACGTAAACGGCGGCAGTGTGGCCCTGGGGCACCCCATCGGGGCCAGCGGCTGCCGGTTACTTGTCACTCTTTTATATGAAATGATCAGGCAGGATAAAAAAACCGGGATAACTTCCCTGTGTCTCGGCGGCGGTGAAGGGGTCTCACTTCTTGTCAAAAGATGAACATTGAACATCGAACGTCCAACATCGAATGATGAATAAAAAAACCAATGTTGAACAGCGAATGGTGATTGAAAGGAAAAGGTGAACAATGAAAGATGAACATTGAAGATTATTTAGCGGAAAAGGTTATGTATGGGCTTTTTTCGATTATAAAATAATTTGAGGAGCGGAGCGACATCATTATTCGATGTTCAACGTTGGACGTTCGATGTTCGATGTTCAGCCTGTCTGCTTGCGGGGGCGTAGCGTAGCGAAGACCCGTGTGGGTCTGCGGCTGTTAATTGAAAATTAGGGAGAGGGATATGGAAATAAAAACATTTGGTGTTGTCGGCGCCGGGCAGATGGGTAACGGCATTGCCCAGATTGCTGCTGCAAGCGGCCTGGATGTGATCATGAGCGATATCAAGACCGAGTTTGTACAACGCGGTTTGGAAACCATAACAAAGATTTTAAAGCGCGGTGTTGACAAGGGCAAGCTGACCGGCAAGGAGCTGGATGAGATTCTGGGACGCATCAGAACCACCGTGGATCTGAAGGATATGGCGTCAGCCGACTTTGTGGTTGAGGCTGCCACCGAGAATGAAACCGTAAAGTTTCAGATTTTTAAAGATCTGGATGAGATCTGTGGATCCGAGGTGATTCTGGCCACCAACACGTCTTCGATTCCCATCGGACGCATTGCTTCCCAAACCAAGCGGCCTGAAAAAGTTATCGGGATGCATTTCATGAACCCGGTACCGGTGATGAAGCTGGTTGAAGTGATTCGCGGGCTGGCAACCTCGGAAGAAACCTTTAAAACAACCTGGGATCTAACCGTAAAATTCGGCAAAACCCCGGCTGAGGCCGGCGATTATCCCGGCTTTATCGCCAACAGGATTTTAATGCCCATGATCAACGAGGCCATTTACTGTTTGTATCACGGTGTGGGTACCCGGGAAGACATCGATACGGTAATGAAATTAGGAATGAATCATCCCATGGGCCCTTTGGCTCTGGCAGATCTTATCGGACTGGACACCTGCCTGGCCATCATGGATACCCTCGTTGATGGATTTAAAGATTCCAAGTACCGCCCCTGTCCGCTGCTGCGCAGATATGTGGAGACGGGCCGGCTGGGCAGAAAGACCAAGCGCGGTTTTTACGAATATTAACAAGGAGGAATTATGGCGAAAAAGAGAGCCGGCGCTCTTGTCCCGGTGGGCAAGAAAATCAAAAAAGAGCGGGTCAGAAAAAAAATGACCCTCGACAGGGTTGCCAATGAAACCGGTTTGTCTATCGATTACCTCAAAAAGATAGAAGCCGGCAAAGAGATCCCCCCTGTCGGCACCCTCCTGCAGATATCAAGGGCTTTAGAAATCGATTCGGGTTTTTTTCTCAGGGAAGAGGAGACGCGTTTAAAGAGCCGCATACGAGCCTATACCAAACGTACCGACAACTATGCTTATACCACCATGACGCCGGGTGCGGAGAACAAGCATTTGAAGGCGTTCAAGGTTGAGATTGACGCCATGCAGGATCACAAGGGCGTCGGATACCAGCATGAAGGTGAAGAGTTCATCTATGTGCTGTCGGGTAAGATCGAAGTACTTGTAGGAGACCACGGAAATAAACTGGAGACAGGTGATTCCCTGCACTTCAACTCGGGGATACGGCATCAGTTAAAAAATACCGGCAAAGAAAAAGCGGAGCTTATCGTTGTCGTTTACGGACCGTGATCAGTGGTCAGGGATCAGGTGCCAGGGAACAGGGGTCAGGGATCAGGGGCAGGGAAAAGTAAATAGTGATCAGTGATCGGTGATCAGTAAGCAGTAGCCCGTAACCCAAAATCCGTAACCCGTTAAAGGGAGAATTATATGACAGTGAATCTTACCGATGAACAGATCATGATTCAGACCATGGCCAGGGAATTTTCAAGGAAAGTTGTGGCCCTTACCGCTGCAGAACGCGATAAGAACAAAGAGTTTCCGGCTGAAAACCTGAAAAAAATGGCTGAATTGGGCCTGATGGGCATGATGATCCCCTTGGAGTACGAAGGCAGTGGTGCCGACACCGTCAGCTATGTGCTGGCTCTTTCCGAAATTGCCTACTCCTGCGCCTCAACTGCTGTTGTCATGTCCGTTCATAATTCCATCGTTTGCGAGAGCATATATCGATTGGGGACCGAACTACAGAAGGAGAAATATTTAAAAACGCTGGCCAGAGGGGATATTATAGGTGCCTTTGCCATGACCGAACCCCATGCGGGCTCCGATCCCGTCATGCAATCGACTTCGGCCGTCCGGGATGGTGACAGCTATATATTGAACGGTACCAAGCGGTTTACAACTTCGGGCAGCAATGCCGGGTTGACCATCGTCACGGCCGTCACGGATGAGAACAAGCGTCATCACGGCATCAGCGCGTTTCTGGTTGAAAAGGATACGCCGGGACTTAGTGCCGGGAACCCAGAAGACAAAATGGGGCTGTGTGCTTCTGATACAACCGATCTTTTCTTAAACGATTGCCGGGTGCCTGCTGAAAACTTGCTTGCCGGTGAAGGCGACGGATTTAAGGTTGCCATGAAAGCGCTGGACGGCGGACGTATCGGAATTGCGGCGCAGTCGATCGGTGTTGCCCAGGCAGCCTTTGACGCCGCCGTAAAATACGCCAAAACAAGAGAGCAGTTCGGTCAGATGATCTCCAAGTTCCAGGGTCTGCGCTGGATGATTGCGGATATGGCTACCGAAATAGAGGCGGCCCGGCAACTTACCCTTTCGGCGGCCGCAATGAAAGACAAGGGCGTAAACCATACGGCCCAGGCTTCAATGGCCAAGCTTTTTGCCTCGGAAATGGTGAATCGAATCACTGCAAAGGCACTGCAGATGCACGGCGGCTATGGATTTATCAAGGATTATCCGGTAGAGCGCTTTTACCGGGACGCCCGGGTCTTTACGATTTACGAGGGGACTTCGGAGATACAGCGGATAGTCATATCCAACCATATCTTGAAGGACAAGCGTCGTTAGTGATCTGTTCTTAAGGTTACTTGCCGACCGTCTGTTAGGTTGGTGAAGGCTCCGGAAATGGCAAAGTCCTGCTTTGTACAGGCACTTAAAAATAAATGTTGCCTCCTTTTTAAATGGGTTGATAAAAAACGCGAAATTGCGTTTGGACAAATTATATGATATCAAAAAGATAACGGTAATTGTTTTATGGTCTCAGATATTTACCGGGGATTGGCCATCTGGATTTATGTTCTTCGTATTTAACTCTAATCGCCAAGAAAAAAACTATATAATCACCGGCGCTAAACCTATCAAAAATGTAGGATAAACCGTGCGGTTCGAATGGGATCCGAAAAAATCAAAGCGAAACTTGGAAAAGCACGGTGTGTCTTTTGAGGAAGCGGTAACCGTGTTCTATGATCCGCTGTCGGCTACTTTTGATGACCCAGATCACTCGGTCGGCGAGTACCGCTATATAACCATTGGCTTATCTTCTCGCGACCGCTTACTTTTCACTGCACACGCAGAGAGGGGAGAAAGTATACGTATCATCAGCGTGCGGCCTGCAACTGCGCATGAGAGGAAGAGACATGAAGGATAAACGCAAAAAAAGCCAGGATGAGTTACGTCCAGAGTACAATTTTGACTATTCAAAGGCTGTTCGAGGAAAATATTACAAGAAACTGATGGAAGAAGGGTCTAACGTTGTTGTTCTTGAGCCGGATGTTGCTAAAGCTTTCCATGATTCAGCTTCGGTAAATGAGGCGTTGAGGTCACTTCTAGACCTAACTCGTTCTACGCAGCGCCTAACACGTCGCTCAGGCGTACGCTCGTAACCTCTCGCCGCCAAGTTTTTTTATCCTTGATAGCAATACTTGGTCATCTCTCTGAAACCACAAGATGAATGTGATACGATTAGCATACCGGATATTGCTCAAAATTCTCAGATAGTTACCGAACTTGGCAAGGTATCTGGTATACCTAGTCGGGCACACCACGATCACCTGAATAAAAAATATCGCTTGGTATGATCCTATCGATTTTGAATTTGAATCAAGCATTTGTTGTCTTTTCT
>JACNIG010000013.1 GCA_014383215.1 Candidatus Desulfatibia vada
GAGCCCGGATTATCGAAAATGTGATACTAAAGCAAAAAGATCAAACGTCTTTGATTAAGAAATATTATGAATTCATAGAACCTGAAGCTGAAAACCTTAAACCTGACTTTGAAAAACTTCCCAAAACCCTTATTATAGATGCGATGAAATTAACAAATTTAATTACTTTTAACAAAGATTATGTCGAGATTTATCTGATTTTGCTTTTAATAATCTCGATGATTGTTAAAATAGTTACAATCGCCTGAAATCCAATTTTTGCAACACGAATGTTTTAGTATAAAGGTATAAAATGGCAAATGTCGATTGGTTCAAGGATGCGATCGTCTATCACATATTGATCGACAGGTTCGCAGGTCTCAAATCCAAAGACTGGAATAGACCCGAGTTCCTGGGTGGAAACATTAAGGGTATAACCGAAAAGCTCGGCTATCTGCATGACCTGGGAATTAACACCCTTTGGCTGAGTCCCTTTTACAAAACCAGTGCCTACCATGGATATCATATCACCAATTTTATGAAAGTTGATCCCCGATACGGCAGTTTTGAGGATCTGGAAGAACTTGTCAAAGCCGCTCACCATAACGGCATGCGTATCATTGCTGACTTCGTACCGAATCATTGCTCTAATCAACATCCATTTTTCCTTGAGGCTGTTGAAGATAAAAACAGCAAATACTTCAAATGGTTTATTTTTAAAAAATGGCCCCATGATTATCTTTGTTTTCTGGGCGTCAGGGAACTTCCCAAGCTGAACCTCGATTATCCTGAAACCAGGGACCATATTTTAATGGCGGCAAAATACTGGCTTTCTGTTGGTTTGGACGGTTTCAGGCTCGATCACGTTATCGGTCCAAAACATTCTTTCTGGAAATATTTCAGGAAAGAGATCAAAGCTACCTTTCCCCAAGCGCTACTTATTGGAGAGGCCTGGCTGGAAGGAATCCAATTTAAGCATTTGAAAACCATTCAGATAAGGAACAAATTCATCCGATGGCTATTCGGCGTATCCCAAGATCGACTTCAGCAAGAGTATTACGGAGAACTTGACGGAATCCTTGATTTCGGGTTTCGGGAAATAATGAAAAAGCACATCGCACTCGGGAGAAAGACAGATCAAAGTGAAAAACTCCGATTCATCTTAACGCGCCACTTCGCGGGTTATCCCAAAGACTATTTTCTTGCAACCTTCCTCGACAACCACGACATGAACCGCTTTTTATTTGAATGCAATAACGATATCGAAAAACTAAAAACTGCGGCGACACTCCAATTTCAATTTGAACAACCTATTATCATCTATTACGGTACAGAGGTGGGCATGACCCATGATCGGCCTATTGAGATTAACAAATTATATTCAGACTTGGAAGCGCGTCAACCCATGGTCTGGGATAATCCAAATACAGAAATATTCAATTTCTACAGAGAATTGATAAAAAACAAAATGGACACAGCGGAAACAACGAAATGGGGGTCGGGCCACAGAAACATCTTGATATAATAGATAAAACGTTTAAAAAATGCGTCAACCAAGGCCTTAAAAGGGCATTTTGGGGGGCCAAAACACACTTTTAAGAGAAAAGTCTAAGAATTTTTTTGAAATACTATTTAGCTTAAAAGACCTTTTTGGGGGCCGAAAAGAGTCGTTTAAGACAATTTTAGGGCCTATTTTAAGCCTCTTTTGCTGTTATTATAGTCGGTTACCGTGGCCAGACCCCAAATGCGCAAATGCGAACTCATTCTCAGTATGGGCGGAAAAACTAAATCCCGAAAAAATCCATTCCAGCAAGCCCGTGACTATTTCCTGTATGTAATGGATGCCATAACTCATCTTCCGCGACACTCATTCGCGCGTCTCCCGTCTTGGAACTGTCCGAACTTGGGCTTTTTGATAAAATTCTGTGGTTAAAAAATACATTAGGGGCGTGTTTATTATACCTTTACTCTAAACGGTTATAAAAAACGCGGCAATTAAACTTGCAAAATAGCGATAATTAAAATAGGGGAAGTGAAAAAAATTGCTCCCCGGTTTATTGAGTTTGCTTTTAAACAATCGTTCTCACGCAGCTATACCCACTATGACCGCGATGCACTGTTAGAAATGGCTTTCAGGGGAGGATTTCCAGAGCCGATGATACTTCAGGATCGTGGCCGAAGGCGATGGCATACTGACTATATTAGCGCCATCCTGGAACGAGATCTAAAAGAGATCACCAAAATTCATCGGAAAAACGCTATGCGAGAACTGGTAAACATACTCGCAGCATGGTCAGCTAAATTTATGGACCTATCGGCCATAGGCTCCGGGTTATCCATCCAACGATCCACAATCGAAAGTTACATCAATGCGTTGGAGACACTCTATCTGGTGGAGCGTATATACCCTTGGACGAAAACTGACTATGCCCGCGTCGGCAAACAAAGCAGGCTCTTTATGGTCGATAGTGGTCTGATGACAACTCTGCTCAGATGGAAGATAGACCAAGTACGCTTTGATTCCGACCGTTCCGGCAAACTGATGGAAACTTTTGCTTTTAATGAAATCATGGCACAAGTCGAAGCCGGAGATGGTCTCTATGAACTATTTCACTATCGTGACCGGGAAAAACGTGAAATAGATTTTTTAATAGAGCGCGAAGATAATGCATTGCTTGGCATTGAGATCAAAGCCGGATCAGCTATTGGCAAAAATGATTTCAAACACATGAAATGGTTCCAAAATAATTTGGCAAAAAACCAAACATTTATTGGCCTCATTCTTTATACAGGCGAATTTCCTGCTTCTTTTGGCGATAATTTGTGGGCTGTTCCCTTCGGCCTCTTGTGGTCTTAATGCGCCAATAAATTT
>JACNIG010000012.1 GCA_014383215.1 Candidatus Desulfatibia vada
ATTAAAGGAATAAAAAGGATAATTTTTAAAAAACCTCAGGGAATTATATGAATGGCCTAAAATTACATCGGTGGGAATGACTCTGAATTATATCAGTGAAACTGGCATAGAATTAAATCGGTGTCGATAGACTTCAAGGCAAGAAGCGATTACGCAGTTTTTTCCACGCATTATCCTTACCTATTGGACAATTATAGAAGAGTTAATGATTACAGCAGAAGCATTGCCAGGTCCAACAGCTTTCATCCCCAATTTGAAGACGCTTCACAGATCACATATGCTTATAACACGAAGCCTTCAGAACGCATTCTGGAACCCGAAGAAGCCATGGCTGACCACGATGAAGTGATGGAATATGAGCAAATGGTTCAGGGCCTGGCTCACCACATTGTGATCAACAAGTCTTTTGTGAAGGAAGCAGTCAATCTTGGAGTAACAGAAGGAAAGATCCTTGACATTGGATGCGGTGAAGGAACGATTGCGTCAATGCTTTTCAAAGAGAATGAGTCATATGAGGTTTATGGCATAGATTTGTCTGAGAACATGATTGAAAAGGCAGAAGAGATAAACAAAAAGGAAGGCTTAAGAGGCAAGATAAATTATGATGTTGGCGACGTATCCAGGTTGCCTTACAGCGATGGGTATTTCGATTTGGCCGTCTCCAATCACCTGCTTCACCACCTTCCAGATAGAGCGAAGATGGTGGAAGTATTAAAGGAGATTCAGAGGGTTACAAAATCCGATGGTGCAATTTTCGTCAAAGATATTTGTAGACCTGAAAACGAAGAAAAACTTGTTGAATATGCAGCCAAATTCGGGACTGTCTATCCAGAGGGACTGCAGAAAGAAATTTATCTCAACTCAATTCAGGCCGGCATGAGTTTTGAAGAGTGGAAGGAACTGATTTCCGTGTCAGGGTTATTGAGTGGTATAGGCGTTGAACTGAAGGAGGTGTATCATCTGGATTGCCCCACACACCTGCTGTTTGTCAAACGAAGTCTGAATGTCGAATGAGTGCCTTAAAAGCTTTTAAGAGATAGCAACCATGACCAACGAAAATCTCAAATACAACATTCTCGTAATCGACGATGATCCCCTTGTCCTTGAAGACGCGGTTTTGATGTACAAGGACATGATTTTTCTGGGGGATTTTGATGATATCCTGGGAAAAGGGTCAGACGGATCTGTATCGTCTGCCAAAAACACCAAGGAAGCTGAAAAAGTCCTTCAGAAAAACTTCGAAAAGGATCCGAAGTTAATTCAGCTTCTCCACGTTAACGAACGAATGCCTGAGGAGCGGGGCTCTGAATTTGTTGACCGGATGCGGTGGGCGTATGCTGGTAGAAGAATCGGTGCGCTCCTTGTCACAGGCTACGCCACTGACGTCTCAGTTATAAACTCCAGAGAAAAGGGAGTTTACAGATACGTATCAAAGCCAGTTACGCCGGGCATCATTAAGCCGCATCTTGATGATCTCGTAAAGGTGATTTTCAGCAAGGAGAAACCTAAGAAAAGAGAGATTGCTGATGCCTTTGTTTTCAAGCAGATCACTGATAAAAAGCAGTTGCTTCAATATTTTCAGCTCAGATATTCTGTTTTTGATTTCATGAATTATCTTCAACAAAAGAATGAGCGAAGACTGGACATCGACAAATTCGATCCGTACTCAATCCCTTACGGTGGTTTCGTTGTGGATGGTGACGGATCAGAAACGATTGTTGCTACAATCAGAACCATCACGACTGAACTTCAGGAACCATATAACCAAATGATTCAAGAAATTACGGGGGGGGGGGTAAGGAATTCCGGTAACGTTGGTGGATACCAGTTTAGACCGAAAAGAGGTTGCGACGCTTACCGATTTTGTGGCTCAGAAGAGGGTTAATGAGTTCCCGGTAGCTGAATCATTTGACGTAGGATTTGTTTTGAGGGGATACAGAAAAAGCAACAGCAGTTACGGAGAATACAGCAGAATCATTGACCACCCTGATTACCGGGGCTTTGGCCTGTCAAAAATCGCTATATTGACTGCCATTGCTGACTCGAAGCTAAGAAACCATCCCAGGATGATCTTTGGTGCCTGTGTTCCGCAGCACGCAAAAATGTACGAAAAATACGGCTGGCGGTTTGTTGAAGGGATAGACCTTGTTCTTGAAGAAAAGGTCCAGCAGGTTGCAAGGGCCATGGTATCTGATGTTTTCAGCGATGTACCGGAAGCGTACGATTCTACCATAAATTCGGTGATATTGCCTCAGCTACAAGAAAGTCAAAAGGTGCTTTATCCTTTTCCGTAAGTCGGTAATTTGAACGAAGCTGCCGTCCTGAAACTGATGATGAAAATCGCCACGTTTATGATTCGGAAAGCCTGATGGATTTGCTCATAAATGAAATCGGATTCAGTAAGGTCCTGTTCAAATCTGACAATCCATACAACAAACAGGCATATTTCGTTGCTATCAGGAAATGAGAAATAATTAGCCACAGACTCACACTGAAAGACACAAACGTTGGAAAAAGAGAAGACTATTTCTCTACACCTGTGAAGAGAAAATGTAAGTTGGATATTCATTTTGATCACTTTAGACGTTTTTGTCCGTGTCAGTCTGTGCCTGCCCTGTAGTTCCGGGAGATGGTACTGGGGTGTGTCTGTGGCTAAGAGCCTTTTTTCCTGGTTTTTGGTTTAGCACGATCATATTATTGCGATAAGATGAGTGCTTGGCAACGTATGATTCAGGCATCTTGTATTTAAAGTAAAGACAAAATGTCGAGATAATATCTCTAAATAAATGTAAAGGGGTCACCCATTAAAGGGTACGTCAAGAGAAAAAACACCTCACCATTAAAAAA
>JACNIG010000321.1 GCA_014383215.1 Candidatus Desulfatibia vada
CACAAGTTCCTCATCCACGAGAGGTATGAACACATTTACATTTTCTTGCCGGCAAATGCGACGAATCGCTGGCAAAAAGTCAGGTGAGTTGCCCGGCGGGATTACAAAACCCTTGTCTGCCCAAAAGAAACCAATTGCATAGCTATCCATGTCAGCTGCCAGAACGCGATATCCATAATTTGATTGAAGATGCTTTATCAAACCCGGTATAACAGCTCCACCGGCGCCAGTTAATAGTATCGTCGTCATTTGTCTGATCTTCTCCCTGCTATTATATCCCAGCTTAATGGCGTGCCTTTTTTTGTATCGCAAACAGCATGCCGTCCGAGCACCTGCTTCAAATAACGAGGCAGTAGTCCATAACCGGGACGGATTGAGCGTACATTCGCAGACGTTAAAAGATCACCCGTTTTGACATCTTCCACCACAAACAGAGAACGCCGAAAAACACGGTTTCGAGATTCACGATTACTTACCCCATAATGCACAGTTCCCAACGCCTTTTCTGCAGTGCGCACAGCGTCGACCATAGCCTTTAACTCGTGCGGTTCCAGCGAAAAAGAGCTATCTGGACTACGCATAGCCCGAGACACAGTAAAGTGCTTTTCGATAATAGATACTCCAAGTGCTATACCCGCTATCGGCACCGCAATCCCGAGCGTGTGATCCGACAACCCCACGGGTACACCGAACGTCTCAGACAGATGTGGAAGCGTACGGAGGTTCATTTCTTCAGGCGGCGCTGGATAGGCGCTGGTGCACTTAAGCAAAGCAATCTGTGTCGCTCCCGCATCGCGGGCCGTCCCAACTGCCTCCTCGATCTCTGCAAGAGTGGCCATACCCGTGGAGAGAACCAGAGGTTTTCCGGTACGCGCCATCTTTTCAATAAGTGCTAAATCCACGATTTCAAAGGAAGCCGTCTTATGAATCGCCACACCCATTCGTTCCAGGAAATCTACACCAGAAGGATCCACAGCCGTTGAAAACAAATCCAAGCCCAACTCTTGAGCGACCTTCATGAGTTTTGGTTGCCATTCCCAAGGCATATAGGCTTCAGTATACAGATCATATAGTGTGCGCTGATCCCAAGGTGTTCCGCCGTCGATACGAAAATATTCCAAGTCCGACTTTAAGGTGTGCGTATCTGGAGTAAACGTTTGAAGCTTCACGGCATCTGCTCCAGCCTCTTTAGCTGCTTCCAGTATCTTGACGGCTCGTTCAAAATCTTGTCCGTGATTGGCGGACATCTCCGCGATAATATAGATCGGATGCCCCGCTCCTATGCGGCGGCCATTTATTTCGATATAATTCATCAAAAAGCCTCCTCAACGGTCTCAACACACTCTCGAATAAAAATATCGCAAAGATTGTCGGAAACTCGTTCCCGGCCAGCCATCTTAAAACCGGCTTTCACAAATGCCCGTGCAGATGCTTTGTTGGAGACGAACACCGTTCCCTTTATGTGTTTAACACCAAGTTCCCCGCCCGAAATGTTTAAAGTTAAAACCAGTGCTTTGGTGCCCAATCCCATGCCGCGGCATTCGGCCGCCACTGAAATATCTATTTCGGCCGTATCCGGGCTTACTCGATCGTATCGTATTTGAGCAACAGGTTGACCGCCGTATTCTATGATCCAAATGAGTGTATCCGGAGAATTCAGCCTGTTTTGATACCACCGGATATGCTCTTTCAGAGAAATCGTATCGGTGTGAAATGCGTTGGCGCGGGTACTTGGATCATTTGCCCATTTCCAAAGCAGTTCGCCATCCTGAATGCATGCCCGGCGCACGCTGATATCGTCCGTCGTCCGGTTTTGCCGGGACAGTCTGTCAACGGACGACAGGATACGATTCACTCCGCTTCCGTCCACCAATTTTCGTGCCTTGACGCTCATTTCTTTACGAAGCATGGGATTGGAAATCAGCATATTCAGGACTTTGGCAAGACCTCGCTCATCATTCTGATGATACCACCCTAAGTTGATGGAAATTCCTTCAGCTCCCAAGTTTTCAGCATTTGCCCGCTGGTTTTCCGCCAACACCAGAACAATGTTCGGCAGCCCCAAGTATGCCATTTCCAGGCACGTGCTCCCTCCGGCCGAAACAGCCATATCCGCCCAGGCCATCAGGTCCGGCATGTCGGTCACGTT
This sequence comes from Candidatus Desulfatibia vada, assembly GCA_014383215.1. Lineage (GTDB taxonomy): Bacteria > Desulfobacterota > Desulfobacteria > Desulfobacterales > UBA11574 > Desulfatibia_A > Desulfatibia_A vada. The sequence continues at coordinate 2,150 of JACNIG010000321.1, forward strand.
CTGCAACAAACGAATAGAATCAGGTGAATGTTCAATCATACCTTTCAGTTCTTCAAAATGTGGATTATGGCTGCCGGCCACAACGATGACTTCCAGATTCTTTTTGAGTTGTTGTAATGCATGAACTACCATGCGGGTTGCGTTATCAGGGTCACTGCCGCCCATTGTCACCAGTATTTTTTTAGCCGTGTCCGGATACTTCCGTGTCCATCCCTGATAGTTTAGGAATTCCCGGCGTAACAGCGCGTAACGAGGGCCGAGCAAAAGTTGGGTGTACGGCTCTTTTTTTTTATATAGATGCGGATCGGCACCTGCAGTCTGATTCAGCACGATATCTGCATGGTATTGGCCGGCATGACCGAAATCATCTACAAACAAGAGCAATGCGCCGCTGTCCTTGATGGCTTTTTGATAGGCGCCGTCAAACTGGTAACCATCCAAGACGATCCAGGGGGCAGTTATTTTTCTTGCAAGAGCCGATGTCTGCCGGGCATCATCGGCGCTGCCCGGTTGGGTCGAGATAAAACTTGCAAACATACCTTCTGAGTGTAAACGATTTTTAAGCACCAAGGAATCTGACGCGGTAAGAAACGTCACATGTCCCCCGGCGTCCTGCCAGGCCTGAGCCAGAGCCAGGCAACGCATTAGATGGCCGCTGCCCATGCGGGCATCGGCATCGGCCCGGATCACTATTT
>JACNIG010000057.1 GCA_014383215.1 Candidatus Desulfatibia vada
TCAAGGTCGGCAACGGTTTCTTTGCTGGCAGCAACATCAGCTTTGTACGTGAGGATCATCAGATCAATATCGTTTAAACGGGCTTGTGCAATTTGGCTGACTTCAGCTGAGGTTGCATATGACATCGCCTTGTTCAGATAAGCTCGGATGCCTTCAAAATCAGGCATACCCGGAACTTGAAGCAATGTATCGGCCTTTTCAACATAATAGTTTGAAATAAGCGGATATACATCTGCCTTGGAATAAACATCTTTTATGGTTTCAGGAGGTTGCGTTCCCGGAAGCATTATCAGCAGTTCTTCACCCATGGGTGAGAATTTGCCCTGCCAGATTTCAACTGAGCCATCGGATGGTTTAATGTAATATTTGTTACTGTTCATTGCGCTGGCAGCAATGATAAGTGCGATCAGAAGAACAAAAACAGCAGCAGCATATTTCATCGCCTTTTCCATGGGATCGTCAACCGTCGTGTCACCATCAGCCGGGGGACCACAAGCTATGGATACTTCCGGCTCGGCAACCTTTTCAGCATCGGTTTTTTCAGCAGTGAATTTTTTGACAGCGGCCTTTTCAGCAGCGGCTTTTTCGGTAGCAGTTTTTTCGGCGGTAGCGGCTTTTTCAGCAGCGGCTTTTTTAGCAGCGGCTTTTTCGGCGGCAGCCTTTTCAGCAGCGGCCTTTTCGGCGGCAGCCTTTTCAGCAGCAGCCTTTTCAGCGGCAGCCTTTTCAGCGGCAGCCTTTTCAGCAGCAGCCTTTTCAGCAGCAGCTTTTTCGGCGGCAGCCTTTTCAGCAGCAGCTTTTGCAGGAGCGGCCTTTTTCGCAGATACTTTTTTAGCACGAACTGCGGGTTTCTTTTTGGCTTTTGGAGCGGCCTTGGCTTTTGGAGCGGCCTTGGCTTTTGGAGCGGCCTTGGCTTTTGGAGCGGCTTTAGCTTTTTTCGCAGCTTTCTTGGTTTTGGCCGTCATCTCCTCATCTTTTTTCTTGGATGCACTTTTTTTCTTTTTGGACGTCGATTTGAGCAAACTGTTTTTTCCCATAAAAAACCTCTTCGAACTGCATTAGCGAATGCATTCCCTGTCACATTATAGCGCGGCTGCAGGGAGCTTCAATTTTGGTTTATGACGAATACCGTATATAAGATCAGAGATGTTTTGTAAACATTTTTTTGCCTAATTCCGGATTTCGCGCAGGTTTAATCGGCCGGCTGTCATTCCGATAATCCAGTTAGATTAAAAAGCTGAATGTTCGGGTTATTTCCTCAGAGGATTCTGCATGCAACGGATCAAATGTCCGCTCGGCAAAAGTGAGCTTTCCGGTCCTTTCTACAAAAACAACGGATGACGAGCGCGTTCCGTAATCAGGGCTTAAGATAAATAATGGAGAAAGCACGCGTTCCCAACTAAGGCCGACCCCGGTGTCCGGCAACATGTCATCGGGGGGAAAAGACCGGTCATTGAGTATGCTAAAAATATCTTCAATATCAATTGGTTGTTTGCCATCGAGCAAGGCGCTAAAAGCAGACTTTCCTTCTTCAACCTTTGGCCAGGGAGTGTCAAGCAGGTGGTTACACAGGCCGAAAAGACCGGGTTTTAACTTGTGAATGTTGTCTGCCATGTTTGAATAATAGAATAAGCCCGATCCGTCACCAACGATGAGGTTGAATCCATTGTAGCGGTGTCCGATGGTTTTGATATGATTCAGGTAGTTTTCCGGTGATTCTAATCCTTGCAAAAAATTACTGACAAGATGACCCCGGGAAGGGGCATTCTCATATCGCAGGGCAGGTTCGCGGTAATTGGTGATGGCTGCAATGCGTCCGGTTCGCGTTACACCGAGCCATACCCCGCTGCGCTTAAGGTCACGTCCGGCTAGGATATCCGGCATGTCGTTCCAGAAAGCCAGCGGTGCTGTAGGGCGGTCATAATATTCGTCCCGGTTTGCCGCCAGCACGATTCGATAGACCGGATGCATGTCATAAGATATGAGGAGCAGACACATTTTTTTATCACATATATACAGAAACTTAAAACTTAAAACCTAAAACTTGAAACGGTTGCAAAAAGACAGCTTTCGATTTTTTGCGAAACAGACTAAATACCTGGCATATTCTTAAAATATTATCAATAAATATGCAGCAGTTTTTTCTTTACTTGGTTAGCTGTTATTGTTACAAGATGTTTGCGTTTTACGCAATATTAGATAATTTTGGCTGGAGTGCCGTAAGTTTAAAAGAAACAATAAATTCAATATTTTTTGAAGCAACTAATTAAATTGCAGGAGATTTGTAAAGATGGATATCAGTAGAAGGTTGGGTACTTTGGTAGTGTGTGCCGTACCGGCCATTATCGGCGGCGGCATTATTTATGGCATTTTTGGAGATTATGTCCCGGTTTTTATTTATGAAGCACTTCTTATATTGGTGGCCGGCGCATTAGTCAGCAGATAAAGCGCAGGTCATGTCATTCAGATCTTTACGATACCTATCTCAACGTTAGCCCTGTCACTTAATTTGGAGACACAATGCAGAATAGAGCTTACCGCGATAGTATTCTGTGGTTTTTTCTGGCCCTTTTTCTTGCTTCTGCGTTTATGCTCGGCAGTTTGCTTTGGCCCTTTCTATCTGTGATAGTTATGGGTGCCGTTGTGACTAGTCTTTTCAAGCCTGTTTACAGGCTCTTCAACCGGAAAATGAGTTCGGACTTCTCCTCTCTTTTAACGTGTATGCTGGTATTCATTCTCCTGTTCCTGCCGACGGTTCTTTTTGTGGGTATCTTGTCGAAAGAGGCGTTCAGCCTATATCAGATGGGCAAGAGCGCCGCTTTCAGCGATCAGTTCCGAAGCCTTTTTGAAAACAGTACGGTCCTTGAAAAAACAAACCATTTGCTTGCAAATTTCGATTTGACTATTAGCGCAGACCATCTCAATCAAGCGATTTCGGAACTGGGTAAAGTTGTCGGCCTTTTTCTTTATCAGCAGGCCAGTTCGGTTGCCTCGAACGCGCTCAAATTTTTTGTATATTTCTTTTTTATGCTTCTGATTGTCTACTATCTGTTCATTGATGGAGATCGGTTGACGGCTTTTATTATTGATCTTTCTCCACTGCCCAATGAACAGGACGAAAAGCTGATTCAAAAGTTCAAGGATATGGCAGGCGCAGTGATCGTCGGGAACGGTGTCGGCGGCCTGATTCAGGGTTCGGCGGGCGGTATAGTTTTTTGGATGTTCGGCTTAAAATCGGCCTTTATGTGGGGTGTCATCATGAGCCTGCTGGCGTTTATTCCCATTATCGGGGTCGGCATTGTATTTATTCCAACGGCTGCTTTTCTTGTTTTAAAAGGACGGATTGCGGCGGGTATGTTTTTTATCGTTTTTTATATCATTCTTACCGTTGGCGTCGATAACCTGTTGAAGCCCAGACTGGTGGGGAAGCAGGTTAAAATGCATACGCTGCTTGTTTTTTTTTCCATAATTGGGGGATTGAAAATGTTTGGGATTATAGGAATTATTTACGGCCCCCTGGTGATAACCGCTTTTTTGACTTTAACGGAAATCTATTACGCAAGTTATCGGGAACTGGTTGAATCCGCTAAAGATTGTAAATAAAATCACTGTACGATTGTATAGGTGTTAATATGAAAACTGCCGAAAAGATACCTGAGATCAGCATCGAAAGTGAGATGAAAAAATCGTATCTCGACTATGCCATGAGTGTGATCATCGGCAGAGCCCTGCCGGAAGTGCGAGACGGCCTTAAACCGGTCCATCGGCGCGTGCTGTTTGCAATGCGCGAACTAAAAAACGACTGGAACAAGCCGTATAAAAAATCTGCCCGCATTGTCGGTGATGTTATCGGAAAATACCATCCCCATGGTGACACCGCAGTTTATGATACCATTGTGCGCATGGCTCAGGACTTCTCGTTAAGATATCCCCTTGTGGACGGCCAGGGCAATTTCGGCTCCGTAGACGGTGATCCGCCTGCCGCCATGCGTTATACCGAGATCAGAATGACGCCTCTTGCTCATCAGATGCTGGAGGATTTAGACAAGGAGACCGTCAGCGTTGCAGCCAACTATGATGAATCCTTAACAGAGCCTACGGTGCTCCCGGCTAAAGTACCCAACCTTTTGGTAAACGGTTCTTCGGGCATAGCCGTTGGTATGGCAACCAACATCCCGCCGCACAACATCTCAGAAGTGATTGCAGCCACCAAAGCCGTCATAGAAAACCCCGAGCTTACCTGGCAGGATCTCCTGCGCTACATCCCGGGGCCTGACTTTCCGACCGCCGGTATCATTTACGGGACCAAAGGGATTTACCAAGCATACAAAAGCGGCCGCGGAATAATCCGGATACGGGCCAGGGTCTTTATTGAAAAAGATAAAAAAACCGCACAGGAGACGATTGTCATTACGGAGCTTCCCTATCAGGTCAACAAGGCCAGGCTTATCGAAAAGATAGCAAGCCTTGTTAGAAACAAACAAATCGAGGGCGTCAGATATGTAAGAGACGAATCCGACAGAGAAGGCATGCGCATAGCGCTGGGTCTAAAAAAAGAACAGATTGCCGGAGTAATCATCAACCAGCTTTATAAACATACCCAGATGGAAAATAGCTTCGGTATTATATTTCTTGCAGTTGTAAACAACCAGCCCCGGCTTTTGAACTTAAAGGAGATTCTCGAGCATTTCATTCTGCACCGCAAGGAGATCATCATCCGGCGGACCCGCTATGACCTGAGAAAAGCCGAAGCACGCGCCCATATTCTGGAAGGGTTGAAAATCGCCCTTGAACATCTTGATGATGTTGTTGCCGTGATTCGCAAATCAAAAACGCCGGACGAAGCCAAAACACGGCTGACCGCAACTTACGCTCTGACCGTGATTCAGGCGCAGGCCATCCTGGACATGCGTTTGCAGCGTCTGACCGGCCTTGAACAGGAAAAAATATTAGAAGAATATAAGCGTGTTCTTGAGGATATAAACCGGTATAAAGAAATTCTTGCAAGTGAGCGACTGGTGAAAAATATTATCAAAGACGAACTTTCCCAACTGCAGGAGGAATTCGGAGACCGGCGTCGCACAGAGATTGCAGAAAGCACTAAAGAGATTACCATGGAGGATATGATTGCCGAAGAGGACATGGTCGTTACCATTTCCAATACCGGTTATATTAAACGCAATCCGATTACCCTTTACCAGAGCCAGCACCGCGGCGGCAAGGGTAAGACCGCCATGGGTGTGAAGGAAGAAGATTTTGTCAGCCATCTTTTTGTGGCTTCCACCCATCATACCTTTCTGTTTTTCACAAATTTGGGCAAGGTTTACTGGTGCAAGGTGTATGAAATTCCGCGGGCCGGCCGTCAGAGCCGTGGTAAAGCCATCGTTAACCTTTTAAACTTTGATAAGGATGAAAACCTTACCACTGTGCTGGCAGTGGAGTCATTTGATCCTGGTTCTTACATTATTATGGCCACCTGCAGCGGTCTGGTCAAAAAAACGGATCTCATGGCGTTTAGCAGGCCCAGAGCAGGAGGTATTATTGCGTTAAGACTTCTCCCCGGGGATGAGTTGATTGCGGCCAGAATAACCGACGGCACCTGGAATGTCTTTTTAGGCTCCGCCATGGGCCAATCAATACGATTTCACGAGTCTGATGTGCGCCCGACCGGCCGCGTTGCCAGGGGAGTGCGGGGTTTAAGGCTTGCTGTGCAAGACCGAATAGTGAGCATGGAAGTTTTAAGCCATGGACAGACTCTGTTCACTGCCACGGAAAATGGATACGGGAAGAGAACTTCTATTGATGAATACCCTCTGCGTAAGCGGGGTGGTAAAGGTGTTATTACGATTAAGACCACTGAGCGCAACGGACAGGTCGTCGGCAGTCTTCTTGTTGATAATGATGACGACCTGATGCTGATGGCGGACAGTGGTAAGCTTATACGCATGGCTGTCAGCGATATTTCGGTGATCAGCCGCAATACCCAGGGTGTAAAGCTGATCGGGATGACGCCCGGCGAAAAGGTTGCCGGTGTTGCCAGGCTTGCAGAAAAAGAAAATGACATCAGCTGATGATAGGAAAATGTTCGAATGAAAAATGGAATCAATATAAATGATATCAAAATCGGGGTTGTGGGAGCAGGCAGCTGGGGTACCGCTCTGGCGAATCTATTGGCCGTAAAAGGTTTTAAAATAGATTTGTGGGTATTTGAAAAGGAAGTAAAAGAACAGATTGAGACATTTGCCGAAAACAAGATTTTTCTGCCGGACTTTCCCCTTTCAAGCAATTTGCGGCCTTACAATGATATGGCCCGGGTGGTTTCCGGGAAAGAACTTGTACTGATTGTCGTCCCATCACATGTTATGCGGGAAACAGTGCAGAAAATGTCAGCTCATCTCTCTGAGGAGACGATCGTGGTGTCGGCCTCTAAAGGTATTGAAAACAAGACCCATCTGACCATGTCCGCTGTGCTTAAAGAGGTCCTTCCTGTAATTCCGGAAAGCTCTTTTGCAGCTCTTTCCGGCCCGAGTTTTGCCCGGGAAGTCGCCCAGGAATTTCCCACCGTCGTCACGGTGGCATCAAAAGATGAACAGGTTGCCAGATATGTCCAGCATGTTTTTGCCACGCCCTATTTCAGAGTCTATACCAGCGATGACGTTGTCGGAGTTGAACTGGGCGGTGCCGTCAAGAATGTAATCGCCATCGCCGCCGGCATCATTGACGGCCTGGGGCTTGGATTAAATACCAGGGCCGCCTTGATCACCAGAGGCCTTGCAGAGATTCGTCGACTGGGCACCAAGCTTGGCGCCAACCCGCATACTTTTGCTGGATTAGCCGGTGTCGGGGATCTGGTGCTGACCTGCACCGGAAGTCTCAGCAGGAACCACACCGTGGGCAAAAAGATAGGACAAGGCATGAAATTAGCCGAGATCCTGTCAGAAATGCGTATGGTTGCAGAGGGCGTTAAAACCGCCAAGTCGGTTTACAATCTGTCGAACAAGCTTGGTGTTGAGATGCCCATTGCCCATGAGGTCTACCACATTCTATACGAAGACATTTCACCGATTGAAGCCGCACGCAGACTTATGACCCGTGATCTTAAAAATGAGTTGGATGACTAGGAGTTGCTGCGGAGTTCGTGAGGTCAGAGGTCGGAGGTCGGAGGTCGGAGGTCGGAGGTCGGAGGTCGAAAGTCAGAGGTCAGAGGGCGGAGGTCGGAAGTCAGAGGTCAGAGGTCAGGGGTCGGTGAGCAGTAATCAGTATCCAGTATCCAGTATCCAGGAACCAGCAACCAGTTATGGCCGAGAGCAAACGACATAAAGGGGAGGGCCACCGGCAGCGGTTGCGGGAAAAGTTTCTTAAATCGGGCCTGTTGGGATTCCATGACTATGAAGTGATAGAGCTTCTTTTAACCCTGGTCACTCCGCGAAAAGACTGTAAGACTGCTGCCAAGTCTGCCTTGAAACGCTTCAAAACTCTGCCGGGTGTACTTGAAGCATCTACCAAGGAGCTTTGCGAAGTCGAGGGGATCGGCCCTAAAAACCTGCTGGGCATCAAGCTGGTAAAGGCTGTTGGGGATCGGTATCTTGAGCATAAATTAATCGAGAAAGATCCCTTGAACAACTCCAAAGAGCTGTTCGACTACCTTTACCACAACATCAGAGACAAAAGCCGTGAATGCTTTAATGTAATTTTCCTGGATGCCAAAAACCGTGTTATTACCACCGAGACGCTCTTTGAGGGGACTTTAACCGCAAGCTCTGTTTATCCGCGAGAGGTGGTAGCGGCAGCTTTGAATCATCATGCCGCCGCCCTGATTTTTGCCCACAACCATCCTTCAGGCGACCCCGAGCCGTCAGCAGAGGATGTGGCCATTACCCGCCGGCTCGTTTTTAGCTGCAAGGTGGTTGGCATTACGGTCCATGAGCATCTGATTGTAGGTAACAACAGATATTTTAGTTTTGCGGATCAAGGTTATATTGCTCGGATGAATCGTGAGTTTGATACGCAAACTCAAAATGGATAAAATGGTGCATAACAACAAATTACCGTCGTGTTTTAGCCGGCTTGATACTGTTTTTCCAAAGGGTAAAGACGGCTTGAGGGAAACCCCGGAAAAATGCCTGTTATGTTTCCACAAAACAGAATGTTTAAAAGTCGCCCTGCAGGCGACGGACGGCCTTCGCGCCCGGGAAGAATTGGTAGACAGGGCCTATGCGTCCGGCATTATGAGTTTTTTGGAAAGGTGGTCCCAAAAAAAAGAGTTAAGGCGTAGGATAGAAGCGAAGACAAAAGGCTGAAATGGAAGGAGATGGCCATGAAGACGATCAAAGATATTGATATTGACGGCAAAAAAGTCTTTTTCAGAGTTGATTTCAACGTCCCTATGGATGAGCATCAGAATATTACGGATGATGCCAGAATACGGGCAGTTTTGCCGACTTTGCAATATGCTCTTGACCATCAGGCCATGCTGATAGTGGCCTCACATATGGGGCGTCCGGGGGGGAAAGTAGTACCCGAACTCAGCCTGGCTCCCGTGGCCAAACGCCTCGGGAGACTCCTTGAAAAAGAAGTTATAATGGCCAAAGACTGCGTCGGTTCAGAAACAAGTGCAATGTTATCGAACATGAAGCAGGGCGATGTAGTTCTGCTTGAGAATTTGCGCTACCATCCCGAGGAGCAGAGTAATGACGATACGTTTGCAAAGAAGCTGGTGGGACTTTGTGATGTATATATCAATGATGCGTTTGCCGTATCGCATCGTATCAATGCATCTGTAGTCGCCATAACAAAATATGCGCCGGTCAGTGCCGCCGGGTTTTTACTTCAGAGGGAGCTGGACTATTTTAAGCAGGCCATTGCCAATCCGATGCGTCCCCTTGTCGCCATTATCGGCGGTTCAAAAGTGTCGGACAAACTGGGAGCTTTAGAGAACATGCTGGAGCATGTCGACAAGTTCATCATCGGCGGGTCCATGGCCAACACATTTCTGAAATGCTCGGGGCATAATGTAGGAAAGTCGAGAGTAGAAGAAGACCTCAAAGAGGTGGCATGTGCTGTGATGTCAATGGCTGCTGAAAGGGGCATCAAGTTCTATCTTCCGGTGGATGTGGTGGTAGCAAGCCGTTTTGATCCCAAGGCTGAAATAAAGATTGTTCCGGTACAGGAAATACCGAATGATTGGATGGTTATGGATATCGGTCCGGCCACGTCTTTACTATATTCAGAAGCTCTGTACGACGCCAAGACAATTGTCTGGAATGGCCCTTTGGGCGTATTTGAAATGGATGCCTTCAGCCGGGGTACAATCGCCATGGTGCACAGCGTGGCCAATTCATATGCGCTCTCTATCGTCGGCGGCGGCGATACGGATGTCGCTCTTCACAAAACCGGGGAAATGAGCAGAATTACTTACGTTTCGACAGGTGGGGGAGCTTTTCTCACTCTACTGGAGGGCAAGACCCTGCCGGCGGTAGCTGCCCTGGATGCGGTCAATCATAAAGTGTCCTAAACTGATCGGTTCTAGGTTCAGGGTTCTAGGTTCAAAGGTTATACCATCTTTACATTACTTAACGTTACAACTCAATGTGTCGTTTGTTTGTCGTCCGTTGTCCGTTGTAAATCTAACTCTGTTTATCCGGCGCTGTGATAAGGCTTTGGCTGAAGATTTATAAATCAGGATCATCTCCAAAAGAGTTGGAGTGATCCTAAGGATTCAAGGGTCCCAGGATTCAAGGGTTCGAGTGAAATACTTTAAAATATCTATGCCTTAAAAGTTTTGCCGAAGTTGTATAGGCTATGTTTGCATCTATATAAAAAAACGAATCACAAATGTATCCTCTGAAGAAGAAAGGTTCTATTTAACATTACAGATAAGAAGGGCTGTCGCGAACATTCTTTCAAGTTTAGTAGCAGTTGAAAGAATACTCAAAACGATGATAAAATCGTTTGAAAGCAAACACTTGACCCCTTGACCCCTTGAATCCTTGGACCCTCTTCTCCAACTAAATTGGAGAAGATCTATAAATCAAGACTTTAATTCCTCTGAACCTCTGCCCTCCGACCCCTGACCTCTGAACTAAAACCAATGCCAAAAACAGGCAGCACCAAATCGAGTTTTAGCTCATCAAGAAAATACACCGTTGACGACAGCCTTAAATAATGGTATTAAAAGAAGATATCGTTATTTAAAAAGATAATTTCGTAAAAAGTCATGAATTCAACTATAGATGGGACTTTTTACGACGCCATCAAAAAAAGCAGGAGAAGATATTGGCGTTCTGGAGCGTAAGAGAAGAACTTAGCCGGGCCAGCAGATTAAGGCGTTCTTATTACGAACTTTTGCGGGATGAAATGGACCAGCATATTCTTCAGTATGCGCTGATAGATTCCTATGACAATTTTCGCAGCCGCAGGCTTCCCTATCCGTTTGTAGAAAAGCGCGAACTGAAACCCCGCGCGCGCATTCCTGGAATAGAGCATAAACCTCAGAATGCTTTTCTGGTGCTTTTTGTGGAGGAGACTATCGCGGAAGCCCACAAGAAATATATACGGTTCCTTAACGTCAATAAAACCACCAAAAAAAATCTTCTCGTTTGCGAATCAGTGCCGCTTGCGGGCAAATTCGAAAGAAGCCAGAAATACCTGGAGTCAGCCCATTTCATTAATTTACTAAAATCGTTGCTTCCCGTGGATTATGCCCTCCTTATCCAAAGAGATCCGGCCAGCAAGCTTAAGGATCGATACAACCTTTCCCATTTTCATGTGCGCGTCGACTGGCCGATTGCGGATGCCGCCGAGGATCTGGCCTGCAGCTTGCGCTATATATCAAAGGACCTGTATGAGAAAGGGGATAAATACGCCGAAGATATTCAAAAAAAGTTTTTTGAATATTACTGCATGCCTGTTATGATCGGCGGCCGAAGGACTGCCGCTATTGTGGCATCCCAGTATATGAAAAGAATTCCGTGTATTACGACCGTATACGCCGGCAGCAGTGAGTCGAGGGCGTTGATCCGAATTTCTGAAAGGGGTGTTTCCAAAGCTGTTCTGATGAAGTTTACAAATGAAGAGCTGGATCAGATTGCCAAGGCCGGCAACCTTGCGCCCAGGACATTTAAAAAGAATTATGTCGTGGCGCATGAAAAAAAAGATGGTATCTGTATCTTTCAGGCTACCTACGCCATCACCAATCATGCCAGGCCGCCGGACGACGGCAAATTACAGGAAATCAAGCCTGACTTAAACTGGTTGTCAGTCGGCGGGCAGCATATTCTTCCCAAACCAGGCGTATGGAAGTATCCGCCGCTGGCATTAAACGTCATCTACACCGAGTTGTTATTATGAATTGGAAATTATAGCGGTTTTCAAAAATACCTTCCGTTTTCGCCACCGGATAATTTCGTTTAGATCGGGAAGCTGTATAAAATCGCCCAGCGATTTTATTAATCGATTTCTTTCAGCATGGCGGTTTCGTCGCAGTCCGGAAACTTGACACACATGATACAGTCCGCCCAGATTTTGAGAGGAAGCTGAGATCTGTCGATTTCTAAAAAACCGAATTTTTCAAAAAAGCCGGGCCGGTAGGTCAGTACAAAGATTTTTTTGACGGCAAATGATTTAGCCTCTTCAAGAACGGTTTCGGTAAGCTTTGATCCGATTTTATTTCTCTGATGCTCAGGGTGAACCGCCAAAGATCTAATTTCAGCAAGGTTTTCCCAGCAGAACTGGAGAGCACAACAGCCGAGAACCCTGTCCTTTTTCTCGTCCACGTAAACTGAAAAATCCCTGACATGGTCATACAGTACGCTTAACGGGCGGGGAAGAAGCTCGCCTTTGTCTCCGTATTCCTGAAGAAGTTTGTGTATAGCTTTGATGTCTTTTATGGTTGCTTTGCGGATCATGATCCTACTTATAGCATTATTTTATTTTGATGTCATCGTAAATGCCCCGTTCCAGTCTTTGCCCGGGGGATTGGCTTTATAGTCGTTGCAGCGTGCCAGCATGGTTTTGCTGGGGCCGTCATCCGGGATGGCGACCAGCGCCTGATTAAAGAAAACAAGCGCCCGGTTCCAGTCCTGTGTGCGGTATGCGTTCAGTCCCCGGGCGTAATTATCCAGGGTTTCGCGAATGAGGGCGTCAACATCTTCGGGATATCCGATAAGCTCGTAAATCGTTATAGGTTCTTTTTTTCCAACGACATTAATGGAATCGATTTCCCGACCTACAATACCGTTGCCGATCTTGCTGAAAGTTGACTCGCTGACAAGCGTAAAACATTCGTAGGCCTTGTTCACACCTTCCAGCCTTGCAGCCGTATTGACGGTATCGCCCATCATAGTATAGTCCATGCGGCTTTTTGACCCCATGTTGCCGACCACGGCAGGGCCTGTACATAAGCCGATGCGCATTTTAAGCTCGGGTCTACCTTCTGCTTTCCATTTTGCTCTCAGTTCGGTCAGCTTTTTCTGCATTTCGATACAGGATCGGCAGGCCACTTCAGCCTGGTTGACCAGCGGGTTGGGAGCGCCGAACAAGGCAATGATGGCATCTCCTTCAAATTTATCCACCGTGCCTTCATGGGCGAGGATAATATCGGTCATTTCGGTTAAAAATTCATTTAAAAGCTCCACCAGTTCAACGGGAGTGAGCTTTTCGGAGATGCTGGTAAATCCCTGGACATCTGAGAAAAATGCAGTGATAACGCGTTTTTCACCGCCCAGAACCAGTTTCTCAGGAGACTGGATCAACTGGTTGACAACCGAGGGGGCCATATAGGTTGAAAATGCATCTTTAATAAATTTTTTCTGGCTGGCTTCCGCTAAGTAGCGGTAGGCGGTAATGGCAACATAGATAATAATCATCACGGTAAGCGGGTAAACCAGATTGATAATCAATCCCTGGGCGGAAAACAGGTACTGGCACAGCGCAATGTAGCCGATAAATAAGGACAGGCCGGCCAAGGCACCGGGAACAACCCCCACCCGGGGCAGTACGAGCCCTAAGAACAGCCCTGTAATCAGAATCGCCAGGACATCAAATATTGAGGCCCAGCCCGGCTTCTGTAGAAAATCCTTCTTCAGGATGCTGTCGATAATGTTGGCATGGATTTCAATACCCGGAAAAGTGGTTCCGAAAGGCGTAACCCGCAGATCGTATATGCCTACGGCAGTAGCCCCCACCAGTACAATCTTGTCTTTGAGGACATCGCCGGCAACGTCTTCATGCAGAATGTCCGTAATCGAAATGTGGGGAAAGGTCTTTTCCCGGCCCCGGTAGTTAATCAGGATGCGCCCTAGTTCGTCTGTGGGTATAAAAAGATCGCCAATACTCACCCCTTCAACACCGTGCTCAGCTACATCTGCCGAGACGGGATTGTCCAGGTAAGCACCGGCCGAAATTAGAGACAGTGGCGCATACAGTGTATTGTTGAATCTGAATACGGAAGGTATCCAGCGCACAACACCGTCCGTATCGGGAAACATGTTGAAGTATCCCGAGTATTCGGTTGCATTTGAAATTATTTCGATGTTGGATTGGGGCATTTTAGCTTCGATAAAAGGCACGCTTTGGGCGGCTTCTGAGGCATAGCGCACAAATTTATGACGGGACCCCCGCACATTTTCTTGATGGGCGGCAAGATCCTTTTCACCATAATGCTGGGCCGCTGCGGTATCCATATGAAAAAAGAATCCTAATACGACCTTGGCGCTGGACTTTGTGATAGCACGGGCCAGCAGTTTGTCGTTGTCGGATTCTATTTTCAAGTTTTCCAGAAAACGATCAAAAGTTTTGTTTTGGGAATGACTTTTTTTAACTTCATTCTGAATGTCGTTAATAGTCTCAATGACTCTGATATCATCGGGCTCAAGAAAACCGATGTCAAACCCGATAACCTTGGTGCCGACTTTTGAGAGCTTGTTAACTATGGCGGCAATTTTAGATCGCGGCCAAACCCATTTTCCCTCCTTTTCAAGGCTTTTTTCATCGATGACCGCCAGGACGACTTCAGGGCCCGCGGCAAGGCTTCCCCTGGTGGTGAATCTCAGGTCGATGGTTTTCAATTCAATGATATCCAAAAAAGGGACTCCATAAGTATAGGCAAAAATGCCTAAACCAATGGTAAATATGCTGATAGTATACGGATTTAACTTAAATAATTTTTTCATGACGGCTGTCCTGCGGTTTTCGCAAACCCCTATGCATCAAGATCTCAGCATATCTCTTCGCAAAAAATC
>JACNIG010000192.1 GCA_014383215.1 Candidatus Desulfatibia vada
ATGATTCAGTTTTATTGGTTAAATTGGTTCCATTGGTTTGGTTGGTTAACAAATCAAACAAATTAAACCAATAAAACCAATCGGACAATTTGAATTAGTATTATAATCTTAGAGTCTTGGTGTCTTGGTGGCTGAACTATTACCAAAAAGGTAATAACAAGATGAAAACACACTGGTGTGTTCGGGTATTTTTGATAAGCATTATATTTTGTTTTGCAGCGTGTACTTCAACAAGTCTGGAAGTACGCAAGAAACAGGCGGAAGCAGGTAGACATCTGGGCGAAGCCTATTTAGAACAAGGCAATTCTTCATTGGCTTTAAGAGAATTTCTTAAAGCCAAAGAGCTTTACGACAATGATCAATTTCTGCATGATGATCTGGGACTTGCCTATATGGCCAAGGACAGACTGGACCTTGCAATCGAACACTTCAAGAAAGCCCTGGCAATTGACCCCGGCTATGCTCCCGCCAAAAACAACTTGGGGACAGCCTATATGAAAAAGAAGGACTGGGACACGGCCATAAAATATTTCAAGGAGGTTGCCGGAGATCTGATTTACGCCACGCCCCAATTTCCCCTGTCAAATCTGGGCTGGGCCTATTATAACAAAGGAGAGTATGAACTTGCTTTAAAATATTATCAAGAGGCTCTGGAGATGAATTCTCAGTTTCTCAATGCTTTGCGCGGCCTTGGCGTAACTTACATTGCCATGGGCAAGGGTCCGGAAGCGGTGGCAGTGCTTGAAGTCAGCGTGAAACACTATCCGCAGATCGCCCAACTGCATTTCGATCTTGGCGAGGCTTACACCTTGTCGCGTAATTATGAAAAAGCATTTAACGCTTTTCAAAAGGTGCTTAAATTGGTTCCCGATTCCCCTTTAGCCCGGAAAGCTAAAATAGAGTCTCAAAAGATAAAGCATTTCCAATAATAAAAAAGTCCCCCTGTTTTATTACAGGGGGACTTTTTTGTGCCCTTCGGTCTATTGATCAGCAGTTTACGTCAACCCCCCAGGTCGCGTTGCTCTAAAATAACGATCCTGGGGGTAATAAATATCAGCAGCTCTTCCAGATCATCGGAAGTATTTTTTCTCTTGAAAAACCAGCCTAAAAGCGGGATGTCCTTTAATCCCGGCACTCCGGAGACACCGTCGCGTTTCGTTGCTTTTCTGATTCCGCCGATAATAACCGTATCACCGTCATTGACCAGCAGCTTGGTAGAGGCTTCCTTGGTGGTAAAGGAAATCTGGTTATTGATGACCGCGCCGATTTCATTATTCTTGACCGTGATCTCCATAGAGATGCGGTGGTCAGGAGTTACGTGTGGTGTAACCTCCAGTTCCAAGGCGATGTCTTTGAACTCCGTGGTGGTATTGCCGTCGGCGTCAAGCTTGTTGAAAGGATAACTTAAGCCCTGTTTGATGGTTGCCGGAGTATTGTCAAGGGTCAAAATCTTCGGGGAGGAAATGATCTTGACCATTCCCTTAGATTCTGAAGCAGCTATCTGTGCATTCACAATTGAAATCTGGGAACCAGCCGTCCTGAGGAATGTAATGCCGAGCTGTCCCAGGCTTGATGCGGGCGGGTTCGTGGCGGACATATCGAACGCAAGATCACCGCCAAATTTGGCGTTGTGTGACCCGCTGGTATTGTCGTAAGCCGGGCTGCCGGTTACTTGCCACTGGGTTCCGAGATCCCTGGAAAAGGTGTTGGTGGCTTCAACGATCCGGGCTTCGATGATGACCTGCGGCGTTACTTTGTCGATTTGTTCTACGGTCTCTTTAGCCTGTTTTATCTTTTCAGCCACATCCGTGATGATGATCTGATTGTTGCGGGTATCTACCGTAATACTGCCGCGTCCTTCGGTCAGTACGATATGCGGCAGTACGTCAGCGCTGGCATCGGCATAGTTGACGGAAATAAACTCGGTCAGCAGTGGTTCCGCCGCTATTTTTTGAGCAGTCGTTTTCTGTTGTGTCGCCAACTCGGACTGTCTTTGGGTTGCTTCCTGTTCGAGGGTCTTCTGAGTAGCTATCCGGACTATATCACCTTCATAAACCATGCCGAGCATATTCATCCTCAGTACCAGATCGAGAACTTGATCCCATGGTACCGGTTTGTCAAATGTTAACGTCACCGATCCGGATACATCCTTGTCTATGGCAAAGTTTTTTTTGCTTACATCCATCAAAATGCGAAACACGTTTTTGATATCGGTTTGATAAAAATTCAGGGCGATCTTCTCTCCTGCATATTTGCCGGAGGGTTGTGGGGCAGCTGTTGCAGTTGCTGCTATTTCCGGCTTTTCGTCTGCAGTTGCGGCCATCGGTTGCATCGTAACTTTTTTCCAGGGTGGCAGTTTGGCTTCATCAAGAGTTTTAGGTGGTATTGAGGACGCTTCGAAATGGAGCATCAAAAGATCACTGACCTGTTCAGCTACATAAGGCACGGATTCCCGCAGCTCGATGGAAATCATGGAAATTTCCTTCATTTTTGGTGTTTGCAAGGGAGTTATCCGATCAACAGCACTTGCAAAACGTGTAGTAATCATCGGTCGCTGACGATACTCCGGAATATTAGTATTATAAAGGTTGAGCAGAAGTTTTTTCTCATTAATCTTTTTGATATCGTATTGAATCGGTTTTGTGGTTCCAATAATAATGGTCGATTTGCCGGCTTCTTCGCTGGAAAAATCTATGCGGTTAACCCATGCGGGTTTAGATTCATCTACTTCTAAAGGTTTGACTTCCTTAGGTGAAGCCGCTGTTTGTATTTCAGCTTGCGCGGGCGCGGCGGCAGTCTTTGTTGTGGAACCCACCTGAATTACAAGTCCGTTTTCCGATGAATTGGCGGAAACAGCGGAAAGGTATCTTGCGGCTGTATCGAGAACGACCCTGACTCTGTCGGGATAACCGTAATGACGAACAGTCTTTACCCATTTCGAGCCGACGGGGATGGTTTGTTCTTTTTGAAAGGGGCTTTTGACGCCAAACAGGTCAAAAATGATCCGTGCCGGGCTGGTGGTGATGAAAAATTTGTAATCTTTAATGGTGCCATCGGCATTAACAAAGATATTTATGCTGTCTGCAAGTTCAGCAGAAGATATCGATTCCAGCCGGATTGCAGCTGCAGTGCTTGCTGCCGCAGACATCGCCTGCGTTTCAGCAGCCGGCCTTTCTTCTTGGGTTTTAATAACCTGTTCAGTGGAGGTTGAAGCCGGTGGAACTTTATTAAATATTACTTTGAGGTCGTTGTCCTGGCGGATTACTTCATAAGAAGCATCTTGCTTTAATGCAATTTCAATACGGGATGTATGCCCTTTGTCAGTCAGTTCAGAAGCATTGATAGAACCGACTAAATCACTCTCCGGCATGTAGGTCGTATTGATGTCGCCCAGGGCTGTTTCCGGGAAATATAGCAGTACACCCAGGGGAACAGGCTGTTTGACGGAAGTATATGACAGCAATTGATTACCTTTAATCCCTACGGAAAACGCTTCAGAATCTTCGGTGGTGGATATCTGGGTGATAAGTTTGGACGCAATAGATTCAACAGCACCTTTTTCCGTCTGCTTGGTTGCCATTTGGTTGGAAGCGCATCCAGCCAAGAGGATAACTGCAATCAATATAAAGAAGGCTGTGGCTCTTATTTGCAGCAATTTATTGATTTCAAAGTTCATGTTACTCTCCAGGAGGTTTCTGAATTATAAGTGGCCTTTTTTGGACAGAGACCTTGCCGTAAATGTTTTCAACCTCTTCGGCAACAATGACCCTGTCCGCCAAAATCTCTACTATCTTGCCGGAACGGGTTCCGATATAAGTACCTTTTGTAACGACATATCCTTTCCCCGTAGCATCTTCCACCAAGGCTCTATTTCCACTAAGAGAACGGATTACTCCAACAAGCTGGAGCTGGCTCAAGTCCAACTTTTCAAGAGGTGTAAGCGGCTTGCGTTTTTCAGTTTTTTTCCTGGGCATTACAGCCGCCACCTCTTTTTCTTTAAGTAAAGGTTCGAACGGATCAAGCTTCCCTTGCGGATTATAGATATTGGTGCTGTCACGTACTACTAATTTTTGAACGGTCGGGGCCAGGGAGGCAACTAGCTTTTTGTCTTTTGCTTCAGATTCGGCTTGTGTGGTAACAGCCGGAAGCTTGGTTTTTGGTTTTAAAGTAGTTTTTTGGGCGGTTTTTACTTTTGACTCCGGGGGTTGGGCCGCCGCAATTATCGTTTTTGGCTCCGGCATTTGTTTTACTACAGCCGCAGTTTTTGGTTCCGGCATTTGCTTGGTCGCCACAGTCGCTTTGGGTTCTGGAGCTTGCTTTTTTATTTCAGGCTTGGCCGTGTCTACTTTCTGGAGCTTTTTGGGAACCGCCGCTTTCTTTTTGGCAACTATTTTTTTGGTAATCACCTTGGGCTTGGGGGGTGCTTCAGCCTGCTGGTCACACCCCCAGATAAGGGGTAATAAACACAAAAAACAGATAATGGTACGTATGGCGGCAGGATATTTCAACATAATTAGATGTTCTTTTCGTTTTGTTTTATTGAGTTTGTTTTTTTAACTACTTACTTTTTCTTTTTTTTCTTACTTTCGTTTTCAATAAACCGGTAAGTGATAGCCGTACATGATGTTGTCAGGCTTAATTCTTTTGTTTCACCCTTTTGAGCGGTTATGCCGATATTGTCAATGTTGACAATTCTGGACAGTCTTGAGACTTTGTCAAAGAACATGGCAACATTGTGGTAACTTCCGGAGACCTTAACCGATACAGGAATTTCAGCATAGAAAGCTTTTTTATTTTCGGGTTTGGGTTCAAAAAGGGCAAATTCCAGGCCGCTATCCTGGCCGGAGCTTGAAATGCTCGCCAGCAAATTAGGAATCTCCTTTTTTTCGGGAAGCGCTTTCATGACAATTTTGAATTCATTTTCGGCATCTTTAAACTGTTTCCGAACAGCACGCAGTTTTCTGGCCTTTGCTTTAAACCTTGTAAGCTTTTGTTCAAGCTCCTCATAATCCCCGGTTAATTTATCTATTTTTTCCATTTTAGGTAGATACGAGAAATATACAATCGGGCCGGCAAACAAAACGATGATTCCCAAACTTATCAGAAGCCGGTATAGCTTGGACAGTTTTCCGATCTTGTCCATTGCTTTGAAGAGCGGTTCGGTTATTTTAGATATTTTAGAAAGATCGATTTTTTTCATCGTTAGCCTTAAAGTTGCAGCCATTTATTTTTTACCTTTTTCATCTTTTTCCGTTTCCGCTTTAGTACAGGAGATTTCAAAACTTTTTAGATTCATATTTTTTACCTTCTGTGTTTTTGATCGCTGTAAATTTACGTTGGTAAAACGTTTTGAAGACTCAAGACGGGTCATGAAATCGGCTATTGTTTTATTATCCAGGGCAATACCTTTAATGCTAATTTGGTCTCCTGTCGCTTGAAAGCTGGTGAACCATAAGCGTTTGACGGGCCTGTCTTCTTTTCCTTCCAAATCGTCTGAAGTTGAACTTGCCGTCTCATGGGCCACCATTTGGGTCATATCGTCCATCAGGCGGACAGCTTCTGTGCGTTTTGATTCAAGATCCTTAATAACGGCTATCTTCTGTTTTAGCTTTTTGAGTTCGCCGTTAATTCTATCTACCTCTTTGGCGTCTTTTTCAACCCTGGCAATCTCAGTATTTATCTGAGCTATTTTAGCGTCAAGTTCTTCGATCTTATTTTTCAGGATGGTGTTGTAGTAGAACATGGCCACAAGGACCATGGTTAAAAAGAGCACAAAAACAGTTACCTGCCGGCGTATATTTTCTACTTTGCGCTTCGTTCGATAAGGTAGTAAATTAACTTGTATCATTTTTATTCAACTTTTCTTATTGCCAGTCCCATACAAATAGCCGCCTGCGGCGCTATTTTTTCAAGATAGGAAGAATCAAGGCCACTACTTTCTATAGAAAACTTGTCAAAGGGGTTTATAATTTCAACTTCCGTTGAAATTTCATCAGACAGAAGTTGTCGAAATTCCGTGATGTTGGCTCCGCCACCGCTTAGAATAATTTTTGAAATATGATCATCAGGGTACGTAGAATAAAAAAAGTCGATGGCCCGTCTTATTTCGGTAGTCCAGTCGGAGACAACCGATGATACAATGTTCGCCAAATCTTTAGCAGAGATTATTGCCGACTGCTCGCTAAGTTTGATCTTTTCGGCTTCCTCTATAGAGCAGTCTGCCAGCGAAACGATTTGTTGATTGATTTGGCCGCATCCAAGTGAAACATCCCGCATGAATACAGAAGAATAACCTTTAAGGATATTTAATGAAGTTTTGCTGGCTCCGATATCAATCAGGGCAACGCTTTCTTCCTCAGTGGCATAATTAAACTCAAAGATGTTTTGCAAGGCAAAAGAATCAATATCAAGTATCACGGTATGCAGTCCGGCCAATTCGATCAGATGGATGTAGTCGCTGACCATTTCCTTCTTGGCGGCAACAAGGAGCACATTCATTTGATTCGGGTTTTGGTCGTTTTCCCCCAGTATTTGGAAATCTAAGTTTACATCACTGATGTCAAAGGGGATGTACTGTTCGGCTTCAAAATGAATTGTCTCTTGAAGTTCATCTTCTGTCATTGTTTGGACACTAATTTTTTTAACAATAACCGAGTAGCCGCCGATGGAAATGGCAACATTTTTATTTTTTATGTTATTAGCGCTAAATAGTTCACGGATAGCCGCAGATACGGCGTCATGATCTTTGATCGTACCTTCTTCTATTAAGCCTGGTGCGATTTTAAGCATCCCAAAATTGTGCAGGACATTCTCCGTTTTGGTTTCTATAACTTCAGCGGCTTTAATGGCGCTGGAGCCGATATCCAAGCCTACAAGATGGGTTTTTTTCTTAAAAAACATAATATACCCTTAATGGCCTAATCGCTGAAAACTTTGTTTTTTTCAGAAAGGTTAAAGCCTAATGCTAATAAAATTTTCCGTTGAGTTTCCATGCGGCATGGCATACCTTTTTCTATCCGCGCGATAGTAATAGGTGATACATTCGCCTTGCGAGCCAGTTCGGTTTTGCTCATCAGAATAGCTTCTCTAACCTTCTTTAAGGAGTTAGCGCTCATAAAAAAAACCTTAATATATTACGTTTTATCTCAAAAGTCTACCTTCACCAACAAAGGATCCAGCTAAATTTGAATCGAATGATTTCAATCATCGGGAAAAGTTATGGTCTTGTCAAGCACTTTTATGCGTAATTATGCATAATTTATATATAATTACATTATATTGTGTTGCTTTTAATTATAACACAATATATAGTGTGATAAAAATACGATAAAATAAGTACAAACAAGCAAAATCAGCAAATTTAGGTATACTACACCCCTATAGGGCCGGATTCTTTAAGTAAAGACAAGTTGGAGTAATATTTTTGGCAGCACAACTCAGAATCTTGACTTTGATCTTTTGATTCCATATATAGTGGAAGAGATGCTGGACCCAGCATCATTTCGCCTTTGGCAAATGACGTCACCCACACCAACTCGTCGCTTTGCCCGTCTCTGTCCGGAGCGGCGAAGCTTCGCCAGGAGAAATTTGAGTTTTGCTTAAGAATTTCCAGAAATCAGAAGAAAGCATCAAGCCTTTCAGACTGGTCAAATACTTTACATTTACCAGCCTGGTTGTCATATTTGTCGGCACGCTGGTTCTTTCTCTGCTTAACACCCATTGGGCCAGGACCGTGCAGCAGCGGAAAAGTGAAGAATATGCCCGGCTATTGATAGAAAACCTGAACCATCAAGTGTTTTTGCAGTTCATCATCCCGGTCGCCTTGAAGTTCGGCAAGATTCAACTCAGTGATGAAAAACAGTTCGATTACATGGATAAGGTTGTTCGCAGTACCCTTTACAGTTTTAAAGTTGATATGGTCAATATTTTCGATATGAATAACACGATTTCTTACAGTTTTGATAAAACCGTGGTCGGCAAAAAAGATTTTGGCGGCAAAGCATATCAGGATGCAATTTCCGGCAAGTCGACTTCAAAACTGCTTCAAAGGGGCAATTGGTTAGAAATATTTTTTGGATTTCCCCGGAACAGCAAATTAATCACCTTTGCGCCCCTACGTGCCGAAAAGCCACTTTCCAGGATATCGGGCCCGGTGCTTGGCGTTGTGGAAATCGTACAGGATTTATCGGAAGATTATAAAGCCATTTTCGATTTTCAGATACGCGTTATCAGCACCTGTACCGTAGTCATGGGCCTGCTCTGTTTCGTGCTTTTCTTTGTGGTCAGAAGGGGTGAAAGAATCACTGCAAAACGGTCCTTGGAGAGGCTGCGCCTTCAAAGGCAGTTGAGTCGAGCCCAACATTTGTCTTCTCTGGGCGAGATGGTTGCAGGCATTTCTCATGAGATCCGTAATCCGTTAGGCATTATTAAAAGTTCATCAGAACTTTTAGAGAAAAAAATGGCCGGCTTTGATCCTTCAAACGGCATTCCAGCTATAATTACCGAAGAAGCCGATCGTTTAAATAATATCATTACAGACTTTTTAAACTTTGCTAAACCCAGAAGTCCGCATCTAACTGCCTGCAGTATTGTTGATGTTCTGGAAAAAAACATCACCTTCCTATCATCACAGATCAAAGCAGAAGGCTACATTATAAAAACGCATTATAATGATAATACTCCGGAAATAACCGCCGATTCCGATATGCTGTATCAGGCGTTTCTTAACATTATATTGAATGCCATGCAGGCCATGCCGGATGGTGGCAAAATTTATGTTGAAATCAGTTCAAGCACAGATACTGTAACCATCAATTTTGAAGATGAAGGCCAGGGGATACCCGAAGATCTTACAGATAAGATATGGGATCCATTTTTTACCACCAAGGAAAGAGGAACAGGACTGGGTCTTGGTATCGTAAAAAATATCATCGAATCTCACGGGGGCAAGGTTCACATTGTCAACAGGACGGATTGTGGTGCCCGGGTTACGGTGGAAATACCAGTAGTGCAGGAGGTCTAATCATGGAAACAATCATGATTGTAGACGATGAAAAGAATTACCCGCTGATATTAAGTGCGATCCTGGAAGAAGAAGGATTTGAAAGTTTAACCGCCAACAGCGGCCGGGAGGCACTTGATATCATGAAACATTCCGATGTTGACCTTGTGCTGACCGATATGAAAATGCCTTCCATGGACGGTATCGAGTTGCTTGAGCATATCAAAACAGCAGACCCGGAGCTGCCGGTCATCATGATGACGGCTCACGGAACTGTGGATAAGGCTGTGGAGGCAATGCAGAAAGGTGCTTACAGTTATGTTCTCAAACCTTTTAACAACGAACGTCTGGTTCTTTATGTCAACAAAGCCATTGCCATGTATCGGGTGGTCAAAGAAAACCGGCGCCTGCGCGATGCCGTCGAATCCCAGTACAGTTTCGGAAACATCATCGGTAAAAGCAAAGCCATGCAGGATGTTTTCGAATCCATTCGCAAAGTTGCACCGGTGAACGCAACGGTGCTAATCGAAGGTGAAAGCGGAACCGGAAAAGAGCTTGTGGCCAAATCGATTCATTTTAACGGACCGCGGCGTGATAAGCCTTTTGTGGCGGTGAACTGTAGTGCGCTTGCTGAAAGTCTGCTCGAAAGCGAGCTTTTCGGTCATGAAAAGGGCGCTTTTACCGGTGCCATCGCCATGAAAAAGGGCCGATTCGAACTGGCTAATGGCGGAACGCTGTTTTTGGATGAAATCGGTGAACTTTCACCCAATCTTCAGATCAAGCTTCTGCGCGTTTTACAGGAAAAGGTCTTTGAACGGGTTGGCGGGGTGAAGCCTGTGGCCGTCGACATTCGAATTATCGCAGCAACCAATAAAATCTTGAAAGATGAAATGCAAACAGGGCGCTTCCGTGAAGACCTTTTTTATCGACTGAATGTGGTTCACATCGTTTTGCCGCCGTTAAAGCAGCGGTTGGAGGATATTCGCCTGCTGACAGACCATTTTATAAAAAAATATGCGGGCGAACATATTTCGGCAAAGCCTTTAACAGGGGTTAACCAGGAAGTTGAACGTCTTTTTCACGATTACAATTGGCCCGGAAATGTGCGCGAACTGGAAAATGTGATTGAACGCGCCATGATCATGTGCACAGGCGAAACCATAACTATATCTGACCTTCCGAAAGATTTTAAAGGTAATGTCCACGACGCCCGGCTTCTCGACAGTGTTCCCACCGATGCCCAATTGTATGAAACACTTGCGGTTATTGAGAAAATGATGATCACGCGGGCTTTGAAACTGACAAACAATGTTCAATCTCAAGCGGCTGCATTGCTAGGGATTGGAAAAAGCGGCTTCAGCAAGAAAATGCATAAATATAAAATTCATGTATAGCCTTGCGGAAATGCATATAAAAGTTTCCAGATGGAAACCGGCGAATTTCTATTTGGAAACTTTTGAGAATTATTGTGCGCTTTGCCGACAAAGGTTTAGAAGACCTGTAGTTTTAACTTGCTGATAATGCAGACATTAAAATATTTTTGTAGATTTATGCAATTTTATCGATATTGGCAAGGAATTTGCATTACTAAATATAAAACTGAGAATTTTCTTCATCAGTTTTCCTCCTTAATGGTCAATCGTGAGCGGCACGATTGGCCATTATTATTTTTGTGGCAGGGTTATTCCGAGTTAGCCGGGGATGCTCTCCTTGGCAATCTCCAGGTAAATTGAGTCCTTATAGTCCGATACAATTGTTTTAAAGGCATTTAAACGCCGCTCATAGTTTCCCATACCGGCATAAATCTGTGCCAGATTAAAAAGCACCTCGTCTTTCATACTGTAATCAGGAGCTGAAACCAGCATCTCAAAATACTTTGCCGCAGTCTTGTATTCTTTTTTGGCTTCATGGGAGTATCCCAGGCTGCTTAAAATGAGGTTTTTAATAAACGGATTATCGCCAAAATCGGAAAGTGATTGATTGTAGAGTTCAATGGCCTGGTCATAATAACCTGCCTGGTAGCATATATTGGCAAATATGAACTGTGCCAGTTTTCCCCCCATTTTTCCGGAATACTTTTGCATGATCAGCTTAAAATCGTTGGCCACATCCAAGTAGGCCTGGTCCGGGCTGCTGTTTTTAATAATCGTCTGGTATTTATTCTGGCTCTGTGCCAGCAGAGCCAGAGCCTTGTCTTCAGCTTTATTTGCAAAATATAGCATTCCGGCTATGGCAATGCTGAGGGTAATAATAAGTCCCAAAGCAACGGATAAGTAAACTTTATGCTTTGTAGCAAATTGCAACAGATTGTGTGTAAAATTGGTGAAGCGGTCAGGCTGCTCCAGGTCTCTTTTGCGTGATCGTGACACTCTTTTTTGGGCCATTATTCCTCCAGTAACAGTTTGATTCTCTGCCAGCCTTCTTCCGGGATTTTTGTCCCTACAACCCGGCACACTTCCCAGCCACAGGCTGAACCGAGTTCGCCGCATTTTGCAAGGCTGTAACCGTTGACGAGGCCGAACAAAAAACCTGCCGCCCAGAGATCACCGGCGCCGGTTGTGTCAAGTACCGCGCCGCTGCCTTTGGGTTCGACAGTTAAGAGGTTGCCGCCATGGGCGACCAAACTTCCCCGTTTTCCGATCTTAAGAGCTGCAATCTGCGTGTTTTCTGCAAGTGCATTGATCGCTTTGGTTTCATTGGAATAGCCGGTAAAGGCTCGCGCTTCATCTTCATTGGCAATGAGAATATCTACAAAGTTATTAACAATTTTTTCAAGAATCTCTTTAGATTCTTCCACTACGGTGAAACTGGCAAGGTCCAGGGATACACGGGCTCCGGCCGCTTTGGCTGCATTTAAGGCCGCCAATATCAAATCCTGATTAAAAACCAGATAACCCTCGATGTGAACAATTGCTGCATTTTCAAAACATTCTTTTGTAATTTCATCGGGTTGCATTTCCGCAGCTGCACCTAAAAATGTCAACATGGAACGCTGTGCATCAGGAGTGATAATAGACAACACCCTACCGGTTGGTGACGATGATTTAAAAAGGGACGGCGCAACATTATATTTTTTTAGATCCGTTTCGAAAATAACACCCATTTTATCCCTGCCGCTTTTACCGACAAAGCCGGCCGGCCCGCCGAGCTTGCCAATACCTACGGCTGTGTTGCATGCAGATCCCCCTGATACTACTTGCGGCTTGCCTGTTGTCATTGACAGAGCATGTTCAATGAAGTCGCTGTCAACATAGGTCATTCCGCCTTTGACAGCGCCGATTCTCTTCAAAAACTCATCGTCCTCACGTGCCAGGATATCGATAAGTGCCGATCCGACACCCACAACCAGTCTTTTGCCCTTAAAGGTCAGTATTTCACTCATACGTTCAGCCATTTAGTTAGTGCCCATCCATAAATACATTTGAGCACTATGTAGTTTCCAATTCATAAATGAGATATTTTTTTCGATGAGCAAGGCCGCACAAGGGTTTTCGCCCGAGGCGTACTTTATGTACGTCGAGGGCGGAAACCCGCGGAGAACGCCGCTCATCGGAAAAATAGCCATTTATGGATGGAAACTAACTACCATACCAGCGACTTATGTATCCACCCCTTGTCGCCGTCGGAATGCTCGATGCGAATCCAGTTACCCTTTCGGTTTAGGATTTTAAACGGGATTCCTTTATCAACCGCAAACAGTATCTCAAAGCCGGTGCCGGGTCCGGATCGGATATTGCACTTGTTGTTTGTGGTAATAACCGCTGGTATTTCCTGGATTAGAGATCTGTGTATCCACCCTTTGTCGCCTTCAAAATCACTAAAATGATACCAGGAACCGGATTTTTTAAGGATATTCAAGGGGTGGTATTTGCCTATTTTCCATAAAGTATCGTACTTTGTCCCGGGTCCACCGCGAATATTGGCCACATCGACAGCAACCGCCAGGCGTTCAGCCATAGCAGTGCTGCTGCATACGAAAAGCAGCAATGTTATTATTATATATGAATAAGGTTTCATAATTAAGCTGTCATTAGTCACTGGTCATTGGTCATTTGCTAAAGGACAACTGATTCCTGCCCCCTGATTACTGTTCACTACTCACTGGTTATTGTAGCCCTGCGTATAAGGAGCGCCTGGCGGCATTTTTTTACAAATGACAAATGACCAATGACGAATGTTACCATAACACAAATCTGCGCCTGCGACTGTCCAGGCGCTCAATGCCCTCTTCTATGGCCGCCTCCAAAGCCGTTTCAAAATCCTTTTGCGAAAGGTGATGCGAGAGTCCCTTTATTTCAGCGGCTCGTCCACAAGGTCGATACTGGGGCATTATATTGGCATAAGTGTTGGTTGAAACTTCTTGGGCAATAAATCTCATAAGCGGGCGTGTCCCCGCAAGTCCTTGAGGCAAAACCAGATGTCGGAGCAAAATTCCCCGCTGGGCAATACCGGCTTCATCGGTCACAAGGTCACCTACCTGCCGGTGCATCTCTTTAAGCGCCTGCCGGGCAATTTGCGGATAATCTTCTGCGTCGCAAGCATTTTTAGCAACTTCAGGGTCCCAGAATTTAAAATCCGGCATATATATATCAACCACACCTTCAAGCAGCTTGAGAGTGTCAATACTGTCATAGCCACCTGAATTGTAAACCAGGGGTACTGCAAGTCCGGCGTCGACGGCGATTTGAACGGCTGAAAGAATCTGGGGTACCACATGGGACGGGGTAACAAAATTAATGTTGTGGCATCCTGAATTTTGCAGATGAATCATTATGCCGGCCAGCTGTTCGTCGGAAACCTCTTGGCCGTGACCCAGGTGGCTGATATCGTAATTCTGGCAGAAGATACATAAAAGATTGCAGTGTGTAAAAAAAATAGTACCGGATCCATTCCTTCCAACCAGGGGGGCCTCTTCTCCAAAGTGCGCATTGTAACTGGAAACATATGCCTGCAGGCCGGTTTTGCAGACACCGGTCTCGCCGGCAAGCCGGTCAACTTTACATCTTCGAGGGCACAGGACGCAAGCGCCTAACATTTTACCAGCTTGTTTTATTTTTTTTTTCAGCAGCCCCTTTTGAGACGTTTCGATATATGCAGGTTCAAAAGATGACATGGATAAGACTCTCAAGTTTTATTTAGTCCTGAAAAACCAGGTCCTATGGGCCAGATCAGAGATATCTGGCTCTGCCTTAGAGTTTTGAGTCTAAAATCACAAATTCCAAGCACC
>JACNIG010000081.1 GCA_014383215.1 Candidatus Desulfatibia vada
AATGCACTTTAAACATTTAAAGGTCAATTATCATTTTGTTACGTCTTAAAGGCAGCAATCTTCACATTAAGCTGCTCATTTAAAATACGATTGAGGCACAATATGTTGAGTTCCCATCGTACACATTGACCCCATCCATTTAGCATAACATACTTGCTATTCATTCTTGAGAGAAAGCTATTGTTCGGAGCGGTGTCTAACAAAAAGGAAATCGCCACCTTCGTGCCCGGCGTAGAGAATATCCGAATATTCCGGTGTTTGCGGAGCGTTCAGGATTACGGACCTGCGAAGTTCGTTGAACAGACGAGTGCCTTCAATAACATCTTGGTTTTTTTCAAGTGCGTCAAGAAAGGCCTTTGCAAAGACCGAATGGCCGTAACTCCCATCATCCAGCACAGGCTCAAGTCCGCCGGATGTTAACACAACCCTTGCGCGCTTGTTCACAATGCGACGGAAATATTCCGAAGATGGAATACTTAATTTGACAGATCGAGCAAGCGTTCCTGAGTAGCAGCTATCCGCAACGACCATTACATGTTTGGCAGACATTGCTTTTAAGGAATCTGAGATATCGCCAGTCGAAATCCAGTTTGCTGGGCTATCGCGTTCCGAATCAACCGGCAGCCAATAACCGCGCCCAGCATCTCTGTCCAGCCACCCATGACCGGCAAAATAAATGAGCAGGTTGTCTCTTTGGGTCAACGCGCGGCGGAAGTGACTTAAAGCGTCAATAATCTGTTTGCGGTTAGCATTTATAAGATATGTAATCTCAAAGCCATAGGCCTGTTTTAGGAGGGATCCGACCGCCTTGGCATCGTTTATCGCCGTTGTAAGGTTTTTTAAATCTTTATAATCGTTGTTTCCGACGACAAGCGCATAGTAACGTCCAAAGTCGATTGCGGCCATCGATTTTGCCAATGCCGCTGACTTGCGCCGTTCACGTGCTATCCCGGTGAAACGCCCCTGGGGATATTTGGTAAGATATATATCGAAATCATCGGGATTCTTGCTGTCTTTTACCGAAGTCCAAAGTTCCAGCTCCTCACGTTCTGCTTTAAGTAAAGTCAGCTGATGTATTAAACGGCGGGCATGATCTGAATACTGACCGGTCGGATAAAGGCGGAGATACTCTTCAAAATCCTTTGGCTCCCGGCTTGCTTTAACCTTGTTCCAAAATTCCAGTTCTTCGGTTTGAACTTCAAGCCGAATCAGGTTTTCTATGCGTGATTTGGCAATACCGGCAAA
Source organism: Candidatus Desulfatibia vada (assembly GCA_014383215.1). Lineage (GTDB taxonomy): Bacteria > Desulfobacterota > Desulfobacteria > Desulfobacterales > UBA11574 > Desulfatibia_A > Desulfatibia_A vada. The sequence goes on from JACNIG010000081.1 coordinate 1,246, forward strand.
AATACCGTTTGGAAATGCTTGCAGAAAACTTTGGTATTCACTAATCTGGCGGCTGTCCTTTACTTTATTCCACATTTCCATTTCAAAATCATGCGTTTGCTTGACAGCGGTTGTCAATTTATTGATGCGATTTTGAGCAACGCTTGCAAACTGACCGTTTGGGTATCGTTTAAGATAGATCTGGATCTCATTTACATTAGTACTGCCTTTGACCTGGTTCCACAATGCCAGTTCGGATTCAATAGCCGCAGCTTCGGCAGCAGCAGCCATAAACCGCTGTGCCTGGGCAGAGGCAATATCAACAAAGAGCCCTTGGGGATACTGAGCAATATAAGATTCAAATTCATTGGGATCGGTGCTGTCTTTGATTTTACTCCAAAGAGCCATTTCCCTGTTCTGAGCTTCTCGCTCTGCAATTGTCTGGAGATTGGTCTTGGCAGTACCGGCGTACCGGCCTTCAGGGTAACGCAAGAGGTATTGTCTATATCCTTCTGCTGCGTTTTGTTTGGAAACAGATTCCCATAAAGCGCGTTCGGTTGCATCAGTCTCGCTCTGGGACTTGCTTTCTTTTACCTCTTCAGGAGTGAGTGTTGGAGCGGCCAGCAATTGAAAGGGCAACTGACCGACCGGGATGAGTTCAGCTTGCCGGGTCGAATCGTCTGTTGTCTGCGTTAGCAGTGTATTACTATGTGCCAACCGCATGATAAAGGATCCGCTCCCGGCACCGGCATTGAGAAACCCGCCGCCCACGGCCGCATAATTGCCGGTTATAATACTGTTGTCGAAGTCGATGAAGTCTACGGCATACTGGATATTATAAATAGCTGGAAAGGCAGTCCAGGTGCAGAGGAATTCGCTCTCTATAACAATCTGATCCGTAGAAAAAACAGTTAGCTCTGTATAGGCATCCTGGCAAAATACCGGGGTGCCGAGCCACCTTACCGTTTGATCCACTTTGAATTTAATCTGCAAGGTCTGTTTGTCGAGTCCGACCTGCAAAAAGTACGGTTTTTTAATCGATGTCAGACCGGGAACAGGTCCGCCCTGATGGAACCAGCTAAGGGAGTCGTCCTTGCATTCCTTAAAGCCGGGATCCGATTCGCACAACACAGCTTCTGTATTCTCATTGGCTTTCAACATCATAAGAAGGCCGCCAATAAGCTGGTCTTTGGTAAAACGACCGGAAGGGCCGCACTCGCCGTTCAGGCAGACTTCTAATATTTCAACTTTCTTGAGCATACTTTTGGTCGTTGAAGCACATCCGGCTATGAGGAGGGATAAAAGAATAAAGGCCAGCACCCGAAAGAGTGCATTAACGAAAACACAGCGCTTGCGGGCTGTTATTAGTATATGGCGGGGATTTTCTAAATTAATTGGCATGGCTTTAACCCAATAAAATTTAACAATCGTTTTTAAATTCTATTATGAATCAAATTGTACGTCAATAGCGCAGAGTGAAATAAGAGTTTTATATCAAGTGTTTTTGGTGAGAAGAGATACTATATATAGATATTTTTGGTGATTCTTACAATTGCAGGTTACTTGCCTTCATCGATTGTGACTATCAGATTAATAACATTGAAGATATGGTTTGGC